>JBDNIB010001045.1:0-2460 GCA_041688535.1 Prosthecobacter sp. | reverse complement strand
TACACGGGCGATCTGGAAGACGCGCGGGACATCGTGCAAGACGTGTTTGTGAAGCTCAGTCAGCAACTCGCCACTCTCGACCACGAGCGGCTCGCGCCCTGGCTCTTCACCGTCTGCCGCAACCGTGCCCTAGATCATCACCGCAAACATCAACGCCTTGTCGTCATGGAAACTGCCACCCTCGATCTCGAAACCTCCGCCGATCCCTCGCCCGATGACGCGATGGAAAAACGTGAAACCGCCACCGCGCTGCGTGAGCTGATTGAAACGCTGCCCGTGCGACAGCGCGAGGCTGTGCGGCTGAAATTCATCGCCGGACTCGACTACCAGCAGATCAGCGCCGCCATGCAGACCAGCATCGGCAATGTCGGCTACCTGATTCACCACGGCGTCGCCGCATTGAAGACCAAATGGCATGCCCATGAGCAGCCGCAGCCGGTGAAACTGAAACATGCGCTGGCCTGAAACCTTGAACCCCACTTTTTGACCATGAAACCGGAACAAATCACCGCCTGGGCGCTGGACGAAGCCAGCACCGAAGAACGCCAGCAACTGGAGGCAGCGCTGGCCGAGAACCCGAAAACGAAGCAGACCGCCGATGAGACGAAGGAGTTCTGCCATTTTCTCCTCGGCGAGCTGCGCGATGAATCGCTCGCGTTCACCGATGAGCAGCGGGAGAAGCTGAAGCAGGTAGTGCAAGCGTCCCGCTTGCCGGAAAATCAGCCGGCAAGCGAGACGCTTGCACTACGACCGAAGTGGCGCATGAGCCATGTCGTGCGACTGGCGCTGGCCGCCTGCGTGGCACTGGGCGGGTTTTGGACCTGGCAGGCCTTTGAAGCAAAGCATGCGGTGCCGATGGTGGCAGCGGTGGATGAAGTGGCATACTCCATTCAATCCTTGCGCCGCAGTGAGATCAACAAACTGGAGAAATCTGAGTCCGAAGTGCGCATGCTGGCCGAGCTGCCGGTGACGGCGGTCGTCGTCAAGGAAATGGAACGGGTGGCAGGTAAGCCACTGGCGGCTCCAGCCATGCCCGAGCCTGCTCCAACCGCAGGCCCACTGGCCTTGAACAAGGACATCGGGACGATGAGCGCGGGGGCTGTCGCGACCTTGAAGCAGATTCAGGATCGGACGGCCTACGGCCTGAATTTTGACGCACAGATGACGCCGTTGGCAGAACGACCGCGCCTATTGTCGCTTGGGCAGGCTGGTGTGGTGATCAATCCGACTGGAGATAGCAAGTCTGTCAATCTCATGACTGCTCCGGTGGTGACAACCAAGTCGGGCACGAAAGCCACGATGCCGGTAACTCGTGAGTATGTCTATACAGGGGATACAACGGTCAACGCTGGCACTCTCACCATCAACGGCGGGGGGCCGTTGTAGCCCGCTGCTCCTGCATCCGCACTACCGAATACCTCGTCAGCTCAGCCCGGTTTGATCGTGAGCGCTGGAACAGGAGGCACGACCTTGGCAGGAGGTGTGGTGTCGCTTGGAAGGGCGGTGAATACGGGTGATGCAGGCGACATGACCAAGGCGGGTGCTGGCACGCTGACGTTGGGTGGTGCGAACACCTACACCGGAGCCACGACCATCAGCGGCGGCACTCTTGCCGTGACCGATTCGCGGGCCAAAGAACTGCCCGCTGTCACTTTACAGACGGCTGCTACTGTCCCGACGACGCTTGATTTGAGTGGCATGGCCTCCGGTGGTAACACACTGTCGATCGCCAATGGCACGCGTGTCGTCGCTAGCCCACCGGCAGCACCGATGCTGGTGATGAATCCGCAGCCGGACGCGCATTACTTTGCCAAAGCTGGCAAAGATCTGGATGGATTGACGACTGACAGCGATGACATCCTCGCAGGTCGGCCCACCGTCCGTGATGCGAAGTCGGCCAACGAAACCTACACGCGCATCATCGAGAACGAGTTGAAGGACGTGGCGCGGGAGCCGCTTTCGACCTTGTCGATTGATGTCGATACGGCGTCGTATGCGAACGTGCGGCGGTTTTTGAACCAGAACATGATTCCACCAGCGGACGCGGTGCGGATCGAAGAACTGGTCAATTATTTTTCCACTGCGGAGGAAGGGCCAGCGCATGATGCGCAGGAGCCGTTCACCGTGCGCGTCGAGCTGGCACCGTGTCCGTGGCAGCCAGTGCATCGGCTGGCCCGTATCGCGATCAAAGGCCGCGAGCTCGGCGATGACCGCAAGGCGAGCAATCTGGTGTTCCTCGTGGATGTCTCCGGCTCGATGAATGAGCCACAGAAGCTGCCGCTGGTGCAGCAGACGCTGCGCCTGCTGACGGAACAGCTCGGGGAAGGGGACCGCGTGACGATGGTGGTTTACGCAGGCAGCAGCGGTCTGGTGCTGCCGCCGACGAACGGCGAGAAAAAAGCGGAGATTCTGGCCGCGATCGAGAAATTGCAGGCCGGTGGCGGCACGCATGGTAGCGCG
>JBDNIB010001044.1:0-4959 GCA_041688535.1 Prosthecobacter sp. | reverse complement strand
GTTTGCCGTCCTGATAGGGGCTGGTGGTGTTGATCGTGGACTGTGCCTCGATGGTCAGCTGGGAATGCGGTTCCGGCAGGTCGAAGTAGTGAACGTAGTTGAGCCAGTTGTCGCGGAAGTGCTGCAGCCGCACGGGCGGATTGACGTTCAACAGAAAAAACTCCAGCCGTGACTTGTCGTCGGTGACGGGGCGCAGCCGCAACTCATTGTGGCTGTAGCGCACCGGCGTACGGTACACATAGCGCGTGCGGTGGAAGACTCGGAAGCGCATGGGGTGCCAAACAACCGCCGTGGTGACTACTGCTGCTGCTGTTGTTGTTGTTGCGCGGCTTCTTCCCTGGTCCGGGTGGTAGGCACCCAGGGCCGGGGTCATGACATTTTCTGGCTCTTCCTCCTCGGGCAGTTCATTGGCATGCAGCACAAACGTCCTGAAAATCGAGTCACCGATCTGGTTCAGCCGCGTCTGTAGGTCGTCAATGAAGTCATGCAGGCCGGTGGCGAGGACTTCTTCGACGGTCGTGTAGGCTAGGTCGGCACGGAGACGACCGGCATGGCGCACCGGCTCGGGCATTTGCGCGCCAACTCCCGTGCCGCAGAGCGCCAAGAGGGCAGTGTGGACCTCTGCAATGCAGGAAGCGACGGAGCGCGGCAAGGTTTCGTCGAGCAGGAGGTATTCGATGATCTTTCTGGGATCAGGCTTCCGATGATAGGCCTGGAAGGCATGCCGCGCGGAGCAGGAACGCAGCAGCGCGGCCCAGCGCAACGGGCGTGCCTCTTGATGCGGGGACATCATCAGGGAGAGAGCAGAGCAGGTATCTAGCAGGCGGGACATTTTATCCGCACGTTCCAAACAGGTGCCGAGGCGCAGAAAGTGCCAGCTTTCACCACGCGGCGTGGTGGAGTCGGCGATGCCCTGGAACTCATACGAGCGGCTCAGCACGCGCTCGTAAAACAAGGCGCTCTGCGCGTGGTACATCGCCTGACTCTCGTCTGACTCGGCAAACAGGCGCAGGCCATTGAGGCATTCCCAGACATCGTTGGAAATCTGATCGCGCACGGTGCGCGCGTTTTCACGCGCGGCGCGGATGCAGTTGAGGATCGAGTTCGGATTGTCCGTCCGCAAGGCGAGGAACTCGGTCACATCTTTGCCTCTGACCTTGGCGTGCAACTTGTTGTACGCCTCCTCATCACCCGTGGTGGCGAGGATCGGCTGCCAGAACTGCGCCTCATCCACGCCTTCGGCCCCGGCGTCCAACAGGAGATCCTGCGTGGACAGCAGCAGGCGCGAGAAATTTTCCGCACGCTCGACGTAGCGTGCCATCCAGTAAATGCTATCTGCGACTCGGCTAAGCATGGCTTGTGATCAGGCGGCGGGTGGGGTGGCGGCGGGCATGTCGGGGCGGTCTTCCCAGAGCACCCAGGTGTCCTTGCTACCGCCGCCTTGGGAGGAGTTCACCACGAGCGAGCCCTTCTTCAGCGCCACCCGGGTCAGACCGCCAGGAACGACACGCACGCGGTCGCCATAGAGGACGTAGGGCCGCAGGTCGATGTGGCGGCCTTCAAAGTGATCGTCCACAAAGACGGGATGGCGCGAGAGCTGCAGCACCGGCTGCGCGATGTAGTTGCGCGGGTTCGCTTTGATGCGCTCGGCGAAGTCAGCGCGTTCTTTGGCCGTGGAGCTCGGCCCCATGAGCATGCCGTAGCCACCGGACTCGTTCACTGCCTTCACCACGAGTTGTTCCAGGTTGTTGCGGATGTAGTCACACTCTTTTGGATCAACGCCGAGGTAGGTCGTCACGTTCGGCAGGATGGGGTCCTGATCGAGGTAGTATTTGATCATCTTCGGCACGAGCGCGTACACCGCCTTGTCGTCGGCGACACCGGTGCCGATGGAGTTCGCCAGCGCGACATGGCCTTTGCGGTAGGCATTGATGATACCCGGCACGCCGAGCAGCGAGTCTTTGCGGAAGACCTGCGGATCGAGGAAGTCGTCATCAATGCGGCGGTAGATGACGTGGACCTGCTCCAGCCCCTTCGTCGTGCGCATGAACACGCGGTCGTTGCGCATGATAAGGTCGCGGCCTTCGACGATCGGCACGCCCATCTGCTTCGCGAGATAGCAATGCTCAAAGTAAGCGCTGTTGTAGATGCCGGGGGTCAGCACCACGATCACGGGATCAATCACCGTCGGCGGGGCCAGATGCGCGAGCGTTTCACGCAGCATCGTGCCATACTCATCGACAGGGCGAACTGGCAACGAGTGCAGCAGGCCGGGGAAGGCGCGCTTCATCGCGTTGCGGTTCTCCAGCATGTAGGAGGCACCGGAGGGGCAGCGGCCATTGTCCTCCAGCACATAGTAGTCGCCCTTACCATCCCGCACGAGGTCAGTGCCGCAGATGTGGATGTAGATGCCGTGTGGCACCTTGATACCGCGAAATTCCGGCCGGTAATGCGAGGCGGAGAGCACCAGATCGGCAGGCACCACGCCATCGGCGATGATTTTCTGGCCGTGGTAGATGTCGTTGAGAAACAGGTTCAGCGCCGTGATGCGCTGAATGAGCCCGGCCTCTACCGTCTCCCATTCACGCTGCGGAATGATGCGCGGCATGAGATCGAAGGGGGCAATGCGCTCAGTGCCCTTGTTGTCACCATACACGGTGAAGGTCACGCCCTGGCGCAGGAAGGCCGCGTCCACCGTCCGCTGGAGGGCGGAATAGTCGTCGGGGCTGAGTGAGCCGATATTGCCGAGCATGGCTCCGTAGTGCGGACGTGTGGCATCCGGCCCGGCAAACACCTCATCGAAGAAGCTTTCTGGTTGGTAGCCGCGAAACAGTGACGACATAGTCTAACTCTGCTTAGCAGGGGATGTGCCAGAGTTCACGCAGCCTTGCAAATGATAGTATCATTCATCCATCCACCGGCTCCACATCCACCCCGACACCGACGGTGTGCTTGCCACCGCCGGTGATAATGCCACGCACGGGGCTCACGTCCGAGAAATCACGCCCGTGAGCGACGGTGATGTGATCCTCGGTGGTGAAGCAGTTGTTCGTGGGGTCGAAGTCCGTCCAGCCATAACCGGGGACGTAGCACGACACCCAGGCATGCGAGGCATCCACGCCGACTAGGCGCGGTTTGCCGGCTGGCGGCCGAGTACGCAAGTAACCGCTCACATAGCGGGCCGGCAGCCGCATGGAGCGCATGGTAGCGATGGCGAGATGCGCGAAGTCCTGGCACACACCGCGTTTGTTTTCGAGCACTTCGGTCAGCGGCGTGCTGATATTTGTCGCCTTCGGGTCAAAGGTGAATTCACGGTGGATGCGCGAGCAAAGATCGGCTACGGCCAGGAGCAGCGGTCGCCCCTTCGTGAAGCTGGGCAACGCAAACGTGCGCAGTGGCGGTTCATGCACGAGCAGCGGGCTGCGAAAGACGAATTCGCATGGATTGAGGAACTCGGCTGCCACCGGATCACGAAACAGCTCGGCCACCTCCTCCCATGGCGGCGTTTTAGGCGCCTCAGGACGCGACGCCGCGATCACGGAGACCAGGCTGCTTGAGATGATCTCAAAACGAGAGTGCCGCCGTTGAATCGAGAAACTGGCGACCTCATTGCCGTAGGCATCTGCGTGAAGGGTCAGGAGGTCCGGCTGTAGATCAAAATTAAGGCGAAAATCGAGGCATTTCTGCGTGACCGTTTCCAGCGGGCGCAGGCGTGCGGCGTGGTGCGAGATCCCCACCGGGGCGCTATACGCGTAGGTGGTGCGATGGGTGATGCGGTAGTTCATCGCGCAGGCGTGGTAGGTTCAGTGGTGGGAGGCAGATCACTGACGCTGATGACCGAGTGGGCGAAGTAGCTGGCCGTGACCGCGTCATTGAACTCCGGCATGGCGTCGATGAGATGGGCGAGCAAGGCCGCTACCTGCGACTGCGCCCACGCGCCGGATTCGACCCGCGCCAGCTCGGTGGGATCACATAGCTTCAAGCGCGTGCTGCATTCCAGTAATACGCGACGTGCGGGCGGCAACACGGCCAGGTTTTTCTCGCGCGGCAGGAAACCGAACTGGCTCTCCATGCGCTCGAATTGAAAGGCTAACCCGCGCGGATTGAGTTCGTCGAGCATGAGTAGGTCATACACCGCGGCGAGCTGCGGCAGGAGGCTGTAGCGATTGCGAAAGGTGATGGTGCTGTCAGAGATTTCCAGGATGGCTTCCAGCAGGCTGGGATTCTCTGCGTCGTCACTGTGCAATCCGGCCAGCAGCAGCTCACTGATGTACAGCGTGCGCTCGATGCGATGTCCCATGTCGAGAAACATCCAGCCTTGAGCGCGGGTCATATTTTCCTTGGCCAGACCATGGAAAGAGGCCAGCTCAAGGATGATCCGCGTGAGCGCATTGAGCGCATCAGAGACAGGGGTGGCGCTTAAAGTTGCGTCATAGTTGTCCAACACATCTGAGAGCTGGCTGATCACGCGCCAGGTATCCACGGAGATACGATCACGCAGCAGCGTGCCGATGCGCTGAATGTGCTGCACGCTGGAGCGCACACTCGTGGCCTGCTCCGAATCGAAAATGGCCTCCAGAAGCCGCGTCTCGATCTGCTCCTGCTCCGCCACCAGCAGCTCGGCAGTGGGCACGTCCTCGATGACCTTGAGATTTTGCAGCGTGTACAGCAGCGGCAGCAGTAGCGGCGTCTCGCTCATGCCGCTTTCCGGTGAGCAACGCACCAGCGTGGCACGCAGCAGGCGTGCGGAGGACTCGGCTCGTTCGGCGTAGCGGCCCAGCCAGTAGAGATTGTGCGCCACGCGGCTGCTGAGATTGTGTCCCACGCGTCGCAGTTCCACCGGATGTCGCGTCGGAGACAGGAGCGTGACGTTTTCCACCGGCCCATCGCTGAGCACCCAGGTGTCCTTGCTACCACCGCCTTTTTGCATCGAAACGAGCGGCGAATCGGCCGTGGCCG
>JBDNIB010001043.1:0-4745 GCA_041688535.1 Prosthecobacter sp. | reverse complement strand
TTCGTCTACTATCATCCCACTCGTGCCCTGCGGCTTGACCGGTTGAACCGCCGCAGCCACCGTCGAGTGCTCGTGATCGATGGACGAGTCGGCTTCACTGGTGGGATTGGCTTTGCCGATGAGTGGCAGGGCAATGCAGATGCGGAGAACCACTGGCGTGAAGTCCACGCCAAGCTTGAAGGGCCGATGGTCGCGAAACTCCAGGCTGCATTCCAGCAACACTGGCTGATTGAAACGAACGAAGTTCTCGCGGCTCCCGACCACTTTCCGCGCCTCGAACCGGCAGGTTCATTGCTGACTCAAGTGACCAACTCGACAGAATTCTCCGTGGCCGCACTCCCACTGATCCAGGCTGTCGCCATTGCCTCCGCGGAAAAGACCATTTCCATCACCAACCCGTATTGCACCCCGACGCAGGACCAGGTTCATTTGTTGACTGAAGCTGTCAAACGGGGGGTAGAGGTGCGCATCCTCCTGCCAGGAAAACACAATGACCAGCCCTGGACGAAGGCGGCAGGCCGGGGCAGCTACGGCGATCTTCTCAAAGGCGGCGTCAAGCTATTCGAATACACCCCCACCATGATCCACTCCAAGACGATGGTGATCGACGGGATGTTTGCTATGTTCGGCACTTCCAACCTCGACGCACGTTCGGCCACCATCAACGAGGAGATCGACGTCAGTGTGATTGACGAGGCTTTTGGCAATGAGATGGATGCCGTCTTTGCGAGGGATCTTGAACTATCGCGCTCATACAAGCTTGAGGATTTTAAGCGAAGGACTTTGTGGGAACGGTTCACCGAGTGGATCGTCCTTCCTTTCCATTCCCAGTTGTAGAAATCGAAAGTACAAGGTCTTCGCGACACTCCTATGTTCCAAACTTTAAAGAAGAACTGGAAGCTTTTTCTCCGCAGTCCTCCAGGGCACCGGTTTCAAGATTTTCATGACCGGCGCACTTCACAAAAAGGAAACGGCCATTCCGGGAAGCTGCTCATGATCAGCGGCATCGTCATCGCCCTCATTGGGCTTGTTCTTCTGCCTTTGCCCGGTCCCGGTTCGGTTGTTCTCGCAGGGGGTCTCATCCTACTCGCCGCTGAATCGCTGACCATGGCACGATTGCTGGATTGGGCTGACAAAAAGAGAGCCAGTCTGATGTCCACGGTTCGACGCATTTGCAAACGATTGGGCTCGTTGAGATGCTGCCTGTTGGGCGTGTGCGTCGGAGTTCTGCTGCTTGCAGGAGGAATCGCATTGTGGCACTGGCTCACCTGATCACATCCGCCCAGTCGCTCGCGGTCAGTCTTCCGTTGCTTTTTCCGTAGCGAGCGAGTCGCGCAGATCGCGAAAAATGCCTGGCATTACGTGATCTCACTGTTGGCCCATCCTCATGCCGGTGTATCCAGCACTGCCAGCTCGCGCAGCAAGGTCGTGGCGTATGTACCCTTGGGCAGGTCGAACTGAAATTGCAGATCGCCATTCTCCAGCACGGCCAACACCGGTTGCAGCGGCCGCAGGCGCATGACGCGGCGTTCCTGCCGCAGTCCGCAGGCTTCGAGTCCGGCGGTGAGTTCGGGGAACCCGGCTAGCAGCGCCGTTTCAAGCTCGCGCACGGCCGCCACGCTCTGCAATTCGCCATTGCCCCACAGGGCCGCGGTCAGCTCCACCACGCCCTGTTCAAAACGCGCCGCTTCATCGCCGCGCTGCTTTTCCGGCAGCAGGATGGTGCCGTTGCCGGCAAAGCCGAAGACCTCGCCCGGCTGCGGCCGGTTCCAGTTTCCGCGTGACATGCGACCTGCAACCACCGCATTGAACAGATGACTGCGGGCGGCAGAAAGCAGCAGGCCGCGCAGCAGGCGGTCCCCCGGCGTGAACTCGCCGCGAAACATCGCCGCCGCCTTCGCCACATTGCGCCCGTCATTGCCAAAACGCTGTGCGCCGAAGAAATTCGGCACGCCTTGTGCCGCGATCGCCTGCCAGCGTTGCGCCGCGAGTGCGGCGTCGAAATCCGGCTCACGCAGACGAATAGTGAAACGATTGCCCGCATGAATGCCGCGCCGCAGTTTGCGCGTGTTGTGGGTGATGCGCAGCACACGCAGCCCCGCGGACTCCAGCACTGCCGGTTCGGGTGCGGCCTGTCCGGGCATGTGCAGGCTGAACCACTGGCGCGTGACGGCATGGCGATCCTTCAACCCGCAGTGGCTGACCAAACGCCGCCGCAGCCCCAAGGCATCCGCCAGCCGGGCCGCCGCCGCATTGCTGTCCAGATCACGCTTTTCCACCCACACCAGGCAATGTTCGCCCACGCCGGAAGGTTCAAAACCCAGCAACTCCTCCACCACAAAGTCCTCCGGCTGCGCCTTGAAACGTGCCCGCCCCAGCGGGCCGCCGTGCAAATAAGGGAGGTCATTCGAGTCTGCATCCATGAGCGGCGAGGATACTGCCTCTCCCCACTTTCAGCCAGTGCAGGAATCCGTCTGTTCGTCATGAGTTTCTGCCGACTGGGTTTCGCCGTTGACTGATGGTGACGGGCTGCTCCACGCAGCTTGCATTCCCAGCGCTCCCACCTTTGATGCGCGGCTAAACTTTGAACTGAAAGACACACATCATGGGCGCACAATGGAAACAGAAATGGCGGGAAATGGCCGCAGACCAGAAGGGGAAGATCACGGGGAAGCTAGTGCGTGAAATCCAGGTGGCAGCGAAGCTGGGCGGAGCGCACCCCGAATACAACGCGCGGCTGGCGGCGGCGGTGGCGATCGCGAAGAAGCAGAGTGTGACGCGTGACACCATCGAGCGGGCGATTGCCAAGGGCTCGGGCACGGGACCAGACGCGGTGCAGTATGAGACGACGACGTATGAAGGCTTCACGCCGCACCGGGTGCCGGTGATCGTGGAATGCCTGACGGACAACAACAACCGCACGTCCTCGGACCTCAAGGTGCTGTTCCGCGCGGGCAGCATGGGCAAGGTAGCGTGGATGTTTGACCACTGCGGCATGATCGAGGCGCATCATGCGGACAAAACCTTGGACATCGAAGAGGCGGCGCTAGAAGCCGAGGCGGACAATGTGGAGCCGATGGAAATCGAAGATGAAGAGACGACGGGACACCTCGGCGCGCGCTTTTTCTGCCCAATGACGAGCCTGGATGCGGTGACCAAAGCGCTGAAGACGGCTGGCTGGCAGGTGACGACCTCGGAGATGAGCTATGTGCCAAAGGAATTTCCGGAGCTGACGGAGGAGCAGCGCGAGGAGGTGACGAGTTTCCTGCAAACACTCGACGGGCATGATGATGTGCATCGGGTGTACGCTGCGCTGAAATGACGAATGACGAATTCAGAATGACGAATCAATGCCGCAGCCTGAATGTCGAGATGAAGCGCGGGCATCGTGCAGTTCGCTCTTCGGGTTTGCGACTTCCTTCATCATTTATCATTCTGATTTCGTCATTTTCGCTGCTGGGCGGCTGCGGGAAGAAACAAATCGCCGTGAAGGCAACGGTGGCAGCTCCGGTGGTGGTGCAACCGACCTTGCTGACCGAGGCGGCGCGGCTCGGCCTGGCCAGTCGGGTGCCGGGAGATGTGGAGTTTTGTGTGAGCAGCGTGCAGCTCCGACAGCATGCGGAATTGCTGAAGGCAACACGCTGGTGGAGCCAGATGATGGCGCTGGTGGAGGACAAGACGCCGGCGACGAACGCAACAGCGAGCGCACCGCCGATCGACGAGATGTTTCTCACCTTGGGCAAGGACAGCGCGAAGAGCCTGACGACGCTGCGGCAGTTGAACGATCTCTACAACGAGACGGCCTATCGCGGCATGATGAGCGGCGGCGTGCTGGCGGGTTTGGGGAAGAGCTTTGATGCGAAGAAGCTGCTGGAGACGGCGCTGCGCGATGCGCGGGTGCTGGAGGCAGTGATTCTGCTGCTGGAACGATTTGAAATGCCGCCGGTGATGATCGGTGCGGCCTCGCCAGAGCCGCAGGCGGTGCTGAAATGGGCCAGCGATCAACTGCATCTCTCCGCATGGCTGGGTGACACGCCGCAGTCACGCATCGTGACGACGCAGGGTGAGCAGCTCACGGTGAATGAGATCGCCATGAGCGAGGTACTGACGGTGGAGCGGCGGCGGGAATGGCTGGAGGCTTTGAAGCTAGCGCTGCCAGAGATCACGCCGGAGATGCAGGGCCGCATCGCCCACGGGTTGGATGTGCTGGCACGGAAGCAGTGGGTGCTGGCACTGGGCTTGGGCGAGAAGCGGGCGTACCTGGCGGTGGCGAAATCGAAGGAGCAGATCCGGCTGGCGAACACCGTGGAGGACTCGCTGCTGGCGCGGCCGGAGCTGCGTTTTGCGGACGCGCATGCGGCTGAGAAAAACCTGGGACTGATCGCATGTTGGGACGGCGTGTTTTTGAATGCGCTGCAAGCGGAGGAGCCGTTTCAGCCCATCGTGCGCGGATTGCTGGCGGGATTGCAGTCGGAAAAAATGTTCGCGGGCATGGCGCGCATGCTGGAGCCGCTGGTGGTGGATCTAGCGGCGGCGGAGCGGGCGTTTTATCCGCGTGATCACTCGAATGGTGCCGCAGTGTTGAGGTGGGATGGCGGTTTACAGGCGGACTTCGCCGGTGGTCTGGGTGCAGCCAGTGTGGCAGCATTGGCACAGCCCTCGCAGTTCACCGCGTTGCTGGATGAACCGACGGTGGTGTTTGGCATGAGCGGGCATGGCTCATCGGCAGGCGCAGGCCGGGCCTA
>JBDNIB010001042.1:0-6208 GCA_041688535.1 Prosthecobacter sp. | reverse complement strand
GTCCGGCGCGTCAAACACCGGCACATGCCCGTCCGCGCTGCCACGGATCAACTGCGCATGGTCCACACCTGCAAAGCCGCATAGCGCGCGGTTGATGTCCACCCCGCGCAGCCCGGCGTTGAAGAACTCCTCAAACTTGTGCGCGAGGTCGTAGAGGATGAAGTTTTTCGCGTTGCGGTGATGGCGGAAGATCTCGATCGCGAAGGGGTTGTGCGACGCCATGAGGACCGGCACCGGCTGCGTGGCCGCGCTGAGCACGCGGTAGCTGGCGTTCAGGTAGCAGGAGCGGATCACATCCCCCAGACCGGCGGCAAAAAGTGCGGCAGACATTCCTGCATCAATCGTGCAGGCCGCCGCGTTGGCAAGCCGCAACTCATTCCCTCACGCCATGAAGACTCTCGCATCCCTCCTGCCACTCACCTTGTCCTCCCAGGCTGCTGCGTAGGGCCGGTGGTCGCTCAAACTCGATGCGCTCACCGCTGCCACTGAACCGCAGACGCCTACCATTGGCGACAACGCGATTCATTGACTCATCTGTAGCGGTCGCTGATCTGAAGTGGGTCCGCTATGCGTGGAGGGACAACCCCGCCGCCACACTCTTCAACGGTGCCGACCTGCCCGCCTCGCCGTTTCGGCAGTGCTGCCAGCGGTGGACATACGGCAGCCAGTTTAAATTTTCACATTTTACAAACTTTCGTTTCGGAGGACACTCAAAGCAAAGCTTGAGCAAGTAGATTGCTTGCCGCATGTCCTGTCCTTGGTGGACATGATTGACCAAGTAAAATTGAACCACCTCTGCCATGAAATTCGTCATCGGCCTGCTTCTGTGCGCCACATGCCTTCATGCAGACGATGTGCCGTGGGCCTTGCAGCCGATTGCGAATCCGCCAACACCGGCGGTCAATGATTCAGGCTGGGCCAATGATCCACTGGACCGGTTTGTGTTGGGAAAGTTGGATGATGCGGGATTGAAGCCCAATCCGGATGCGGCTCGCTATTTGCTGCTTCGCCGTGTGAGTTTTGATCTCACTGGATTGCCTCCCACTCCGCAGGAGATCAACGCATTCATCAATGACAAAGACGCCTTGGACGCCGCCTACGCGAAGGTGGTGAAGCGATTGCTGGACTCACCACGCTTTGGCGAGCGCTGGGCGCGGCATTGGCTGGACGTGGTGCGTTATGCAGACACCGCAGGCGGTGAACGGCCGCTGGCACTGCCGCTGGCATGGCGCTATCGCGACTGGGTTATTGATGCTCTCAATGCAGACAAGCCCTACAACCGTTTCGTGGCAGAGCAGGTTGCCGGCGATTTGCCACCGCAGGCGCCGCCTGACATGCTGTTGGCGACCGGCTTTCTGGCGCTAGGGGCGAACGATCTGTCCATGATGGGCAAGCCGCAGTTTGTGATGGACCGCGTGCATGAGCAAATTGACACCACGACACGCGCTTTCATGGGGCTCACGGTGGGTTGCGCGCGCTGTCACGACCATCGTGGAGATCCGGTGAAGCAAACGGATTACTATGCGCTGGCAGGCATCTTTTTGAGCAGCAAAACCTGGTTCGCCGTTGGCGACCAAGAGGAAATGAGCAAGAAGCCCATGCGCAGCAACCGCGGCAAGTCTCCCGTGGAGCGGGAAAGTCTGGAGGGCCGGGCGTTACTGGCGGGGATCAATTCGCTGGCAAGCAGCACGGGCAAGGAAATCAAGATGGGTCAGCGGAGTGACAAGGTGGGCATGATGGAGGGCAATGGTGATGATGTAACGTCTGTCAAGCAGCGCACTTTGGCCAAAATCAGCATCGACATGAACACTTGCATGGAGATGTGGGAAACGTCGGCCGTTCACTGTGCCTTGCGTGAGCGTGGAGACCTCGAGCTGGTGGGGCCGTTGGTGCCACGCGGTGCGGTGACGATTCCAGGCCTGCCAACACTGTTGCCGATTCGTGAGCAGGAAAGTGGCAGGCTGCAACTGGCCGCATGGCTGACTTCTCCTGCGAACCCGCTCACCCCACGTGTGCTGGTGAAAGCAGCGCTCCATGCTGGATGACACGCTCATCATCTGGGGTGGTGAATTTGGCCGCACGCCGCGCAGCAACAATGGCGGACGCGACCATAACAACAAAGGGTTCTCCATGTGGCTGGCTGGCGGCGGCGTCACAGGCGGCCACCGTCACGGCGACACCAATGATATCGGAGCCGAGGCGGCCGATGGTAAAGTCAGCATCCTTGATCTCCACGCCACCATCTTGCATTTGCTTGGATTGAAGATGGAAAAGCTCACCTACCCCTTTGCCAGCCGTGATGTACGTTTGCGCGGTGATCTGGGCAGGGTGGTGGAGGAAATTCTGGCATGACGCTCTTCCCGCAGGTGCCGTGAGATCATTCACGATATACATCCGCGCCCGCCACGCTTTTCAACGGCGCGGGCATGCCTGCGTCGCCATTTCGGCGGTGATGGTTTGCGCTGAAGGCATCGCGGGGCAGAGTGTGCGCTTATGAAGGGACTGATGTCTGTCATCACCACGGTTTTGCGTGACCGCACCAGCCGGGCGAACTTGAAGACGCTGGTGAAGCTGCTGCTGGTGCTGCTGGTGCTGCTGGTGCTGCTGGGCTTGATCACGGCCTTCAGCGTGCTGTTTCATGTGCTGATGGAGCGCGAGGGGCAGCATCACTCCTGGGTGACGGGCTTCTACTGGACGCTGACGGTGATGACCACGCTGGGCTTTGGCGACATCACCTTCGCGGGGGATGCGGGCCGTGTTTTTTCCATCGTGGTGACGGGCACGGGCGTGGTGTTCATGCTGGTGCTGCTGCCCTTTACCTTAATCGAGTTTTTCTATGCGCCGTGGATGAAGGCACAGGCTGATGCGCGCGCCCCGCGTGAACTGCCGCCGGACACGCGGGGGCATGTGCTGCTGACGGCGCATGACGCGGTGGCCGCAGCGTTGATCCCGATGCTGGAAAAATACGGGCATTTGTACACCGTGCTGTGCGCCACGGCGGCGGAGGCACTGGCACTGGACGAGCGCGGCATCAAGGGCGCGGTGGGCGAGCTAGATGACCCCGAAACCTACCGGCGCATGCGGATCGACCAGGCGGCGCTGCTGGTGACCACCCGCAGTGATTCGGTCAACACCAACGTGACCTTCACCGCCCGTGAGCTGGCTGCGAACATGCCCATCGTCGCCACCGCCTCGTCGGACGCGGCTCGGGATGTGCTGGAGCTGGCGGGCGCCACGATGGTGCTGCGGCTGGAGGAGCTGATGGGGGCGGCGCTGGCCCGGCGGGTGAGTATTCGCGACTCGGACGCTCATGTGATCGGGAACCTTGACGGCCTGCTGATCGCGGAGGCTTGTGCCGCAGGCACGTCACTCGTGGGCAGCACGCTGGCGGAGAGCCAGATCCGCTCGCGTACCGGGGTCAATGTGATCGGCACCTGGAACCGGGGGCGACTGGAGATGGCGGACCCCGGGAATGAGATCACCGGACAGACGGTGTTCGTGATGGCGGGCACGCGGCAGCAGTTGGACCGCTTCAACGCCATCTTTTCCACCACGATGCAGGAGGAGCCGAAGGTGGTGATCATCGGCGGTGGCCGCGTGGGCCGGGCCACCTATCATGCGCTGCGCGGACTGGGCGTCGAGCACACGAAGATCATCGAAATCCTGCCGGAGCGCGTGGTTTCCATCCCGGACGCGGTCATTGGGGATGCGAAAGAAATGGACACGCTCAAACGCGCCGGCGTCCGCGAGGCCACCACGCTGATCATCACCACGCACGATGATGACACCAATGTGGCGCTGACGATTTTCTTCCGCCGCCTGCGCCACAAGTGGCAGATCCTCGCCCGCAGCACCCGCGACCGCAACGTGCCCACGCTGTTGCGCGCCGGGGCTGACCTCGTGCTCTCCTATGCCTCAATGGGGGCTAACATGATCCTCAATCAACTGCGCGATGCCGAGCACCTACTGCTGGCCGAAGGTGTGAACGTGTTTCCGACAGAGATTCCGCCCTCCATGGCGGGTAAGCGGCTGGACCAGCTCGAAATCCGCAGGCAAACCGGCTGCAGCGTGATCGCGGTGGAGAAGGATGGCGAACGCCTCGTCAATCCGCCACCAGACTGCGTGCTGCCGCAGACGGGCCGCATCCTGCTGATCGGTACGCTGGAGGCCGAGGATCTATTCCTTCGGCGTTTCAAGCCGGTATTGCAGTCCCTGCGCAAACGGCGGCGCGGGCGGTGACCACAGTCTGTTGGCGCTGCTAGTAAACATGCCGCGCCTGTGCCACGCTCGCTCATCTGCCATGCGCCAGGACACACGCCCCATTCCCGCTCGCGCTTCGTTTCACACCACGCGGTGGACTCAGGTGCGTTGCGCGAAGGCCGATTCGGAAGATGGGCGCAAGGCGCTCGCGGATTTGTGTGATGCGTATTACGAGCCGGTGCTCGTCTTCTTGAAATGCGAACTGCGCGACAAGGATGCCGCACGCGAGATGACGCATGCGTTCTTTGCGCAGATGCTCGCCGGTGGCACGATCCGCACGGCGGAGCGTGATCAGGGACGCTTCCGTTCCTACCTGCTCGGTGCGGTGAAGCACTTTCTCTCCCATCAGCGCGAGGCCGCGCAGCGGTTGAAACGCGGCGGCGGCGTGGTGCCGGTGTTGTTGGACGAGGATGCATCCGCTGTGCGAGCGATCCCCGATGCGCAGGCGCTTTCGCCCGAGGCGGCGTTTGACCGGCAGTGGGCTGTCACCGTGCTGGCGCATGCGCTGGAGTCGCTGCGCCAGGAATGCACGGCGGATGGCAAGGTGGTGTTCTTCGAGCAGGTGAAGCCCTGGCTCACCGGTGCGGCCGCACATCGGGATGAGGCAAGTATGGCTGGCACGGGCGAGCGGCATCTCGCCGGGGCTGTGCTCCGATCACGGCCCGATGATGTTGACGGCGGGATGCCGTCACGCCTTGGAGCGGCCCACAAAAAATCCCTGTGAAAGCGGCACACCACTGCCGCCCCCACAGGGACTCACCAACCAAAATATTAGAACTTCACGCTGCCGCCGACGTAGAAATTGCGGCCGTAGGCGGGGTCGATGCCGCCGCCGTTGACGCGGGAGAAATACTTTTTGTCGAAGACGTTGTTCAAGCCGCCGATGAGCGTGAGGTGCTGGGTCACGGGGATTTCGGCGGTGAGATCCCAGGTGGTGTAGGCGGGGATTTCAAAGGTGGGCGTGGCGGTGTCGCTGCCGTTGTGGCCGGCCATCAGGGTGCCGAGGAAGGCGATCTTGAAGTTGTTCTTGCGGCTGTAGATGACGCCGGTGCGGATCATGTAGGGCGGGGCGAACTGCGGGGTGCCGCCGTCGTTGGGGCCGCCGCTGAGGCGGGCTTCGAGGATGGAGGCGTTGGCGTAGAGATTCAGTGCGCCGAGGCGGTCGCCGCGATGGGTGCCATTGGCGGTGTCGAGAGCGCCGATGACGTCGAATTGGAGCGCACCGTCCCAGCCGTAGTTGATGGAGCGGCCCACGCTGGTGAGGTTGGGACCGGCGGTGCCGAATTTGTTGTCCAGATCGACGAGGAAGAAGGCGGAGTCATAGGTGAACCAGCGGCGCGGCGTGCCGCGCACGCCGAGCTCGTAATGCCAGCCGAGGCCGGGCGCGGCGTCATTGGCGGTGCCGCCGACGGCGGGGATCAATGACTGGCCGAAGGTGGTGGCCCGGTAGCTCTGGGAGACATTGGCGTAGATCGCGGACTGGCTGCCGAGGTCGTAGGCTAGGCCCAGGCCGAAGAGCGGCTGCGTGTCGAGCTTGCTGTTGTTAGTCTCCGGCACGGCACCTGGCGCAAAGTTTTGCAGCACCATGTTTTGATTCACCAGCTCCATGCGGAAACCGGGCGTGATGCTGAAGCGGCCGAAGGTGAACTTGTTTTCGACGAAGAAGGAGCCGTAGATCACATCGCGTTGCGCGTCGTTCACGATCACACCGTCGTTGGCGGTGGGGGTCGCGCCGGTTCTAGACGTGAGGGGCGAATGCGATATGTAGAAATGCAGGCCACCGGTGAGGGTGTGCTTGCCACCAAAGGCCTCGTAATCGTGGCGGATGCGCGGCTCGATGCCCCAGTTATAAAACTCCTGGCGCTGAATGCTGGTAGTAGCCCCTAAGGGTGGGGTGCCGAAGCCGCCGCCGTTTTGCCTGCGGCTCCAGCGGTCGTAATAAGCGGCC
>JBDNIB010001041.1:0-1319 GCA_041688535.1 Prosthecobacter sp. | reverse complement strand
TCGAAAAGCAGGATTGGGAAACTGTCTCAGAGCAAATCGTCGCCAAAGCCGACCTCAACGCCACACAACCCGACGGCACCACGGCGCTGCATTGGGCGGCGTATCATGATCGGGCGGATGTCGTGACGAAACTGCTCGCCGCAGGGGCGAAGGCGGAAGTGGCGAATAGCTATGGGATCACGCCGTTGCTGATCGCATGTCAGAATGGCAACGCGGAGATCGTGAAGGCGCTGCTGGCGGCGGGTGCGGATGTGCAGGCGACGCAGCGCGGCGGTGAGTCGGCGCTCATGGTGGCCTCACGCACTGGGAAGGTGGACGCGGTGAAGGTTTTGATCGACAACGGGGCGAAGATCGACGCGCAGGATCGCACTGAGCAGACGGCGCTGATGTGGGCGGCGGCGGCAGGGAATGCGGAAGTGGTAGCGCTGCTGATCAAGCACGGTGCGGATTTGAAATACCGGCTGAAATCGGGTTTCACTGCACTGCTGTTTGCGGCACGCGAAGGCAAACTGGCGGCGGTGAAGGCGCTGCTCGCGGCGGGGGCGGATGCGAAAGACGCCATCGTCACCGATAGCGATGCGAAAGGCCGGGCGGCACCGAACGGCACCCGCGGCGTGCTGCTGGCGGTGGAGAACGGCCATTTCGGGCTGGCGCTGGATCTCATTCGAGCTGGCGCTGACCCGAACGACCGGCGCAGCGGCATCACGGCGCTGCACACACTGACCTGGGTGCGCAAACCGAGCCGTGGCGATGACGAGGCGGGCCAGCCGCCGCCGGAAACGCATGGCAAGCTCACGAGCCTGGACTTCATCCGCGAGATCATCGCTGCTGGAGCGGATGTAAACGCGAAGCTGACGAATCGACCCGGCAACCGCGCCGGATTGAGCCTGAATGGCGTGACGCCTTTCTTTCTCGCGTGCAAAACGGCGGATCTGCCGATGATGCAGCGACTGGTAGAACTCGGTGCCGATCCAATACTGCCGAATGCCGATGGCTCCACCCCGCTGATGGCGGCGGCGGGTTTGGGATGTTACGCGCCGGATGAGGAGGCTGGCACCGAGGACGAATGCGTGGCGGCCTGCCAGTATTTGCTCAGCCTAGGCGTGGAGGTGAATACGGTGTACAAAAACCACCACACCGCGATGCACGGCGCGGCGTACAAAAACTTGCCGAAGGTGGTGGCGCTACTGGCCGCCAAAGGTGCCCAAATCGAGGTCTGGAATCAAAAGAACGACAAAGGCTGGACGCCGCTGCTCATCGCGCAGGGATTTCGCCCTGGAAACTTCAAACCGAGCGCTCCGACCACTGCGGCAATCAGC
>JBDNIB010001040.1:0-3216 GCA_041688535.1 Prosthecobacter sp. | reverse complement strand
GCCGGGGCTGAGACCGGGCGCGATGGTGCCGCCGTTGGCGATGGAGACGTTCCCTGCGATGTCGCCGGTGCCTTTCAGGGTGCCGCCTGAGTTGATGATCACATTGCCCGAACCGGTGGCGCTGCCGGTGGCATTGGTCACGCTCAAAGTGCCGCTGACTGTGGTGTTGCCGCTGTAGATGCTGGCACCGGAAAGAATGATATTGCCCGTGGAAATATCCACGCTGCTGAAATTGGAAATCGCTCCAGCATAGCTAAAGGTGTTGCCGACGCCGGGATCAATCGTTGCAGTGTTAGTGCCGCTGCCGCCGGAGACATCGCCGGTAATGCTGGCTCCAGCGCCTTCGATGACGAGCGAATCGTTGCCTGCGCCAAGATCAATTGCGAGGCCGTTGTCACCGATGATGCTGCCCCGGTTGGTCACCGTATCATTGCCGTCACCGGTCTGGATGGCTGCTCCGGAAGTGGCACCCGCACCACGGATGATGCCGCCTGTGTTGTTGGTGATCGTGTCGGCGAAGGTGCCCACAATCTTGATGCCAAATCCGGTTTTGCCCTGAATCAGGCCGCTGTTGATGACCGTCGTGGCAGCCACCGCATTGCCTGCGGAACTGTCGTCGATGAGAATGCCGTTGCCCGCCCGCGAAGTGTCCCCGTTGGGGGCGTCTGCGGATAGCGAACTGCCAATGATCCGACCCGAGGCGGTGTTGGTGATGCTGCCCCCACCCGCGGACACCGCCTCCGCATTGTTCGGCAGGGAGTCGCTGCCCACGCCTTTGGCTCCATAGCCAAGAATATCCCCTGCGTTGTTTAGGGTGAGCACACCGTCGCCATCCCCATTGGTCGCTGCCGCCAGAACGCCGCCTTGAATAGTGGCGCCGAAGGCATTGGTCACGTTGGCGGTGGCGAAAACGCCGTCAATGTTGATCCCTGAGCCGTTCACCGCTGAAATCGTGCCGGCATTGTTCGTGATGGTGATGGCATAGGCCCCGGCAGCCGAGATGCCGCCCGTGATGCCGTGACGCCCTGAAATCGTGCCAGTGTTGGTGACGTTGATGCCCGTGTTCGTGCCGCCATCGATGCCATCACTGCCGGACGCTACACCGCCTGTGACAGTTGGAGTCGCGGTGATGATGCCAGCGTTGCTGCCATGCCGTTCACCCCTGGGCGCACCGCATCCTCATTGGTGGCAAGCAGGCTACCGCCTGAATGGTTGGTGATCGAGTTGGCCTTGGTCAGAATGTCACGCCAGTCAAGCGCCTGCCCGTTGGTCGCGCTGATGGTGAGATTGACGGCTGAATCGGTCGCCTTCATGGCATCATCCGCCGCCGCGTTGATGCTGCCGTTGTTAAAGATGGTCAGATTGGCATTGGCGGCGGTATTGCGCACTGCACGGCCGGTGCCGGTCTGTTGAATGGTGCCATTGTTGGTCAGGGTGGTAATGGCGCTCATCGTCACGGCGGCGGTGCCGCCGCTGACGGTCAGGGATTTACCGGCATCCACGGTTCCGGTTTCGCCATTGGCGTTGAGGGTTTGGGCCGTGGTGGAGTTGGAGCTGATAACAAAGGTGGCGGCTGGCAACTGCTGGGCTGAGAGGAAACCCAGGATGGCAAGGACGGCTGCGGTGATGGCGTGAGATAGTTTTTTCATGTCGGAAGAGCTGCGAAAGCGAGCGCTAATCCATGCAATGGCCGCCGATGTCGAAAGGTGTGGCGTTACGATTTTGCCTTGTGGCACTTCCGGCACTTTGGGAGCGTAAAACACCCTCTTTAGCCGCTGCAAATATGGTAAAAAATGTAACATGACTTGTTGTCGCCAAGTCATGGCTATAGTCACGCAACATCAATCACCATGCCGATCCTCACCGAACGCAAAACGCAGCCGCAGTATGATGTCATCGTCGTCGGCTCCGGTGCCGGAGGCGGCATGGCGGCGATGATTCTCGCCCTGAACGGCGTAAAGGTGCTCATGATCGAGGCCGGGCGCAATTACGAAGCGGTGAAGGAGACGCCGATGTTCAACACACCGGAGATGGCTCCGCTGCGTGGCGCGGCTACGCCGGATCGGCCCTTCGGCTTCTACGACTCGAACATCGGTGGCTGGCAGGTCGCGGGCGAGCCTTACACGAACAAGGCGGGGACCGAAGGCGAGTTCTGGTGGTGGCGGGCGCGCATGCTGGGCGGTCGCACCAATCATTGGGGCCGCATCTCGCTGCGTTTCGGCGAGTTCGACTTCAAACCGAAGGCGCGCGACGGCCTCGGCGTGGACTGGCCGATCGACTACACTGACATCGCGCCCTGGTATGATCGCGTGGAGCAGTTGATCGGCGTCTATGGCGAGAATGACGGCATCGCTAACGCGCCGAATTCATCACCCGGCGTGCTGCAACCGCCGCCGAAACCGCGTGTGGGTGCACTGCTGGCGACAAAATCCGGTCGGAAGATCGGTGTGCCGGTGGTCGCTGCACATCGGGCCGTGCTCAGTCAGCCGCTGGATTGGAAAAACCTGCCGAAAGTGCTGTTCCCGAACAATCCCAAGGCGCAGGAGATCATCGGGGCCGACATGATGAGCCGCGCCGCCTGCTTCTGGGCCACGAACTGCATCCGTGGCTGCAGCATCCGCGCGAACTTCCAAAGCACGACCGTGTTGCTGCCGCCCGCGCTCGCCACCGGCAATCTCGACATCATCACAGATGCGATGGTGCGCGAAGTCGTTCTCGATGACAGCGGCAAAGCCACCGGCGTGCATTACATCGACAAGATCACGCGACGGGACGCGATTGCGAAGGCGCGCGTCGTCATTCTTGCCGCCAGCACCTGTGAAACCTCGCGCATCCTGCTGAATTCGAAATCACGGGACAAAGCGGGCCTCGCCAACTCCTCCGGCCAGGTCGGCCGCAATCTCATGGACAGCGTCGGCACGAAGCTCGGTGCGCATATTCCCGCCATGGAGGATCTGCCACCTTACAATGAGGACGGGGCAGGGGGATTGCACACCTATGTGCCGTGGTGGCTGGTGCATGATCACGCGAAGCCGGTTTTGCGCGCGGCTATCACATCGAGATGGGCGGCGGTCGGCAGATGCCGGAGACAAAGAGCTTCGGCTATCTCGATTCCACCTCGCCCGGCGTGTATGGCCGCAAGCTCAAGGAAGAAAACGACCTAGAGTCCGCCAGCAAGTTGGTGCTGTCACACTTGCGCCTTGTGGTCTCGGTGTC
>JBDNIB010001039.1:0-2292 GCA_041688535.1 Prosthecobacter sp. | reverse complement strand
CTGCTCACGCCGAGCACGCGTGACGAAGTGGAGTTCGTGAACGCTTATCTCAAGATCAACTCATGCACTGCACTGTATGACAGTGTTTTCATTCCTGTGATCACCGCCGCCGAGATCGACGCACGCCAGGACGCGCTCAGCCAGGCGCAGCTCCTCGAGGTCGAGCAGAGCATGCGCGACATCATTCAGGATCTTGCCCTGCGTCCGCTGCCAGTGTCCACCCTCGCGGCCGACCAGCCCATCCCTGACGCCGTCGCGCCTGTGTGCCGCATCTGTTGTCTCCCGGCGCGTGCTTTCCGCGACGAGCTGGCGGGAGCGATGCTCGCGCATTTGCTTCAACAGCCTGGCTGCGAGGCGTCGAGCACCTCGGGACAGCTGGCCGCTGAGGAATTGCTGAGTCTGCTTGAAAAAGCGGCGGCGGATGTGGTCTGCATCTCGGTGGTCGAGCCTTCCACCGTCATTCACGCACGTTATCTCTGACTGAAAGTGCGCGCCCAATTTCCCCGCCTCAAAATCATGATCGGCCTGTGGAGCGCCACCGAAGGCACGGCGGAAGCCGCCAAACGTCTGCGTGATTCCGGCGCGGATGAAGTGGCCTTCTCACTCGCTGAAGCCGTGAAGCAGATCACTCAGCTTGTCGCAGCTCCGGCTGCTTAACCCTTCATCACCTCTATCTCCCTGACCACGTGCGAGCCATAGCGCAGCGCGTACAATCGGGTGAACTCCGCGCCAAAGAATAGAATCTGCGCGGAGTAAAACACCCACACCAGGATGATGACGAGCGACCCTGCCGCGCCATAGCTGGAGGCCACTGCGCTGCGCCCGAAGTAGAAACCGAGCACGAATTTGCCGGATTCAAACAGCACCGCCGTCAGCACCGCGCCCAGCCAGACATCCTTCCAGGTGATTTCAACATCGGGCACGATGCGAAAGATCAGCGCAAACAACAACGCGATGACCAGCACTGAAATCAACGAGTTGCCCCATTCCCAGAGGCCATCCAGCCCCGGGAACCGCGCATGCAGGTAGGAGCCCGCCGCTGCGATGGCGGCGGAAAACAAAAACGATACGAGCATGAGAAAGCCCATGACGAACACCATCGCGAAGGAGAACACGCGCTCCTTCACCAAAATGAAAACGGGGTGACGCTTTGAAGACACGCCCCAGATTTGATTCAACGATCCCTGCAACTCACCAAACACTCCCGACGCGCCGATCAGCAGCACCACGAAGCCGATGAGGGTACCGACGAACCCGCTGTGCTCCGGCGCGGCCTTCGTCAGGATCATTTCCATCATCTCCGCGCCCTGATCGCCGACAAAGTTTCTGAACTGCCCGACAATTTCCGTACGCGCCGCTGTGCGGTCCACTGCGAGACTGACAAGCGACAGTACCAAGATCGACAGCGGAGCCAGCGAGAACACCGTGTAAAATGACAGCGCAGCGCCCATCTTCGGGCCTCGATGCGCGTCCCATTGGCGATAAGTTTCGGCGAGGAGGCTGAAGAAACCTTTCATCAAGGAAAAACGCATGAGTCAAAAATGGATCGTTGTGGTCTCAAGTGCAACCGCGCAGAAAATAGAAAACCAGCAACAAAGGCAGGGGAACGCCGACGAGCCAGAGCAAGGCCCAGCCGATTTTGCCCTGGTTGCGTTGTGGTTTGAAGCGTGTGTTCATGATGGTTAATCGGATTTTGGAATGACTGTCGTCCTCGTGGTGGCCCAGCAGCCCGGCCCACTCGTGCAGACAGCCATAGGTGGCGATCTCGTAGTGCTCGACCTTT
The DNA here is from genome assembly GCA_041688535.1 of Prosthecobacter sp. Lineage (GTDB taxonomy): Bacteria > Verrucomicrobiota > Verrucomicrobiia > Verrucomicrobiales > Verrucomicrobiaceae > Prosthecobacter. Next base: position 509 of record JBDNIB010001039.1, on the reverse strand, counting down.
TGCGCGGCGCAGATGAGCGCGGCGTTGATGGCGGGCGAGCCTTGATACTCCGCGATGATTCCATCGCCTTCCTCCAGCATTCCCTGGGTGGCTTCGCAGGTGTTGCCATTGGCCGTTTCACCCAACGTGGTGAAAACGGCTTCGATCTGCGTGATGTGGCCCTCCGTTTGCTGCAAGGGCGCAAGCAGCGCCTGATTCAAGTGCTTGCAGGTGGCAGCGGCGGCCAGTTTTGGCAGCGCTTTCACGAGCTGGTGCTCGGCGTCGTAGATGTCCATCAGTTCGTCCCAAAAGAGGTCTTTGAGTGTTTTCATCCGTGTTGTGGTTGGTTGGCGTGCAGGCGGTTTGCCCAACACTCCTCACGATGAACCGCACCGGACCAAATCGAAATGGGGTGAACGCCCCATACTTCGCCGCCCGCCCACCTGCTAGCCTGTGCGGATGTCTCACGCTCCCGTTCGTTCACGCCACCGTAGGCTCCGCCTGGCACTCATTGTCATCGCAGTGGTGGG
>JBDNIB010001038.1:0-3267 GCA_041688535.1 Prosthecobacter sp. | reverse complement strand
GGGGAGAATCCACACATCGTACTTCTGCCCCGGCTTGTCCTTGCTGTTCCACGCGATGGTGGGCTGCGTCGCGGTGATCTCATCTCCCGTTGAGGTGATGACCACACGCGCTGTGGCAGGAGCCGAGGGAATGAGCAACCAGGTGAGGCCCGTGAAAAGGGCCAGGACGGTGGCGAGGCGGAGGAAGCCAGAATGACGAATGTGGAATGACGAATGACGGCGCTGCTTGGCGGCGCGGGCCTGAGTGCGGGCTTCTTCGAGGTCAAAGAGCACCCGGTCGGGCACTTTCACGCCGCCGGTGAGCGGGCGCTCCTCGAAGGCACGGATGAGATCGGCGTTGTCGCGAAAAGGGCCGGGAGAATTCTTGGCAGTGCGCCCTCCAGGTGAGTGAGTCGCTCTCGCAACACGCGGAAGCCTTTGGCGAAGTGACTGAGCACGGTGTTGCGGTTGATGGACCTGCGGCTGGCGATTTCATCCGTGCTCCAGCCTTCGATGAAGCGATCCCGAAACACCTGCGGCAGGGGCGGGTTCGGCTCCAGCCGGTTCACCTCGGTCAGCAGCTCGGTCAGATTGAAGCGTGCCTCAGGCGTGGCATCCGGTGGCGGCTCCGACAGCTCCTCCACCGCATCTTCCCGGCTCCGCTCGCGGGCGCAAAGGAAATCCATGATGCGGGAACGGACGATGTGGCGGGTCATGCCCAAGCAATCGTCCCTGGTGGCGATTTGATTGAAACTTTCTACTTTTCCCTCAATCAGCCCGCGCATGAACTGCCGCAGCGCCGTACTCTCGAGGTCCTCCCGGTCCGGCTCAAACCGTCCTCCCGCTAGCCGAATGCGGGCAAGCGTCATCCCCGCCTCCCACAGCAGCGGGTAGGCGGCAGACCACGCGGCAGCATCGCCAGTGCGGAGGGCTTGAACGGAGACGTTCATCAGAACAAAAACTCAACGGCAGCCCTAAACGCTGAGTCTTGTCCTGACAAACCCCCGGTGTCGGCAGCCGTGGCGCTGATGGTTCAGGCGAAGATTTCCGTCACCGCCCTGCCCTTGCCGTCCTCCGTCACATAGAACGGCCGACTTTCGACATCGAACGCGGTTTTGGGACTGATGCCCATGGCGGTCATGATGGTCGCGTGGAGGTCCATGACGCTGACGGGGTTCTTGGTGGCGATGAGCGGGCGTTCGTCAGCAGTTTCGCCGTAGAGGAGGCCTTTCTTCACGCCGCCGCCGAACATGACCACGCTGGTGCCGCCGGTGAAGTGGCGGTGCAAGCCGTAGTGCTTCATCTCGCTGAGCGTATCCACCTTGAAGGTGGTCTGGTCGTTCGCGGTGGAGCCGGGCTTGCCCTCCATCAGCGCATCGCGACTGAACTCACTCGCGATGACGATGAGTGTGCGGTCGAGCAAGCCCTGCGCTTCCAAATCGCGCACAAGCTGGGCGATGGGGCCGTCGATCTCCTTGTGCATCGTATCGACGGTGGTGTGGCCGTCCTTGTGCGTGTCCCATTGGAAAAACGGCACGTACTCGGTGGTCACCTCGACAAAACGCGTGCCCGCCTCAATCAGACGGCGCGCGAGCAAGCAGCCACGGCCAAAACGGCCGGTGTCATACTTCGCGTAGCTCTCCTTCGGCTCCAGCGTGATGTCGAAGGCTTCGCGCTCCTTCGCGCTGAGCAGGCGATACGCGTTGTCCATGCTGCGCAGCATGGATTCCTGCTGGTAGTCGCTCATGAATTCACGCTGCGGGCTTTGATCGACCAGTTTGCGGAACAAGCGGTCGCGATTGGCGAACCGCTGCGCGTCCATGCCCTTCGGTGGCTTCACGGCTTGCGCGGCTTCCTCGGGATAAGGCAGGTTCATCGGCCCGAACTCGCTGCCGAAAAATCCAGCGGTAGTAAAGGCTTTCAGTTCCTCGCTTTCGCCCACGCCTTCGAGGCGCTGGCCGATGTTGATGAACGCGGGCATCACCGAGTTGCGCGGACCGAGCACCTTCGCCATCCAGGAGCCGATGTGTGGGCAGGCGACCGTTTGCGGCGGCACATAGCCGGTGTGCCAGTGATACTGATGCCGCGAATGCAAAATGCTGCCGAGATCCGGCTGCACCGCGCTGCGGATCAGTGTGCCGCGATCCATCACCTGCGCGATGTTTTCGAGGCCCTGGCAGATTTTGATGCCGTCCACGTTCGTGTTGATCGCCGGGAAGGTGCTGAGCATGCGCTTCACCTCGAGTCCCTGCTCGTAGGGCAGGTAGCCCTTCGGATCAAAGGTGTCCGGTGCCGCCATGCCGCCCGCCATCCACAGCAGGATGCAGGCATCCGCCTTTGCCGGAGGATGCGTCACTTTCTCGCCCGTTTTCGCCCAGATCGCCCGTGGCTCGCCCGTCATCCACGCGGCAGTGCCTGCCGCAGCGAGTTTCTTCAAAAAATCACGGCGGACAAGGTGCTCGGGGAGATTGGGTTCGAGATCGTGCATGCTGATATAACGAAAGATGCCCAGGGTGGTGTTACAATCATCTCCAATACAGACAACGTTCCACACATGGACGCTCCAGACACAGCGCCTGCAAATCGCATGATGGAAGCAGAATGATGCGGGCGAGTGTTCACTCTTTCTCTGCGTTCCGGGTTGTGTAGTACCGGCTTCAGCCGGTACTACATAGCAATCAGAGACCACGCCCAAAATTCCGCGATTGACGGGCGTCTAGCCATCGCCATCTCCATTCACCGTGTTGATCAGTCTCCATCATTGTCTGTTTGTGCTGCTGCCGCTCGCTCTCGTAGCGCGCTGGGCCATCCGACCACGGCCTGCCGTGCTGGAGGTGGCACAGGGTGTGATGCGGTTCTGCCTGGGCATCGGGAAGAGTGTGCTGCTGGTGATGCCACTGTGGCGGCTCGCGGCCATGATGCTGCGTGGCGGGCCGGAAAGCCTGAGCACTGGCGTGGCCTGGATGGGTTTTCTAGCACTGCTGCTGAGCCTGCATTTTATCTGCACCGCCACGGGCGATGTGATTGCCGGACTCGGCGGCATGCTGGGGTTCAAGGTGGCGGACAAGCTGCAAGAGGCATTGACGCTGCGACGCTTCACCGGTGGAAGCTGGCCGCGACTGCTGGGCTTACTGGTCGCCATGACCGTGCTGGGCATGCTGCTGCAAACAGCGGCTCCAGCAGACACCTGGCTGCATCTGAAAGCGCTGTATGCCGCGCCGCCCAAGACCATCGCCACCGTGTTTCAGGAGTCGCGGGTGTGGACGGATTTTCATGTCATCACCATGG
>JBDNIB010001037.1:0-3979 GCA_041688535.1 Prosthecobacter sp. | reverse complement strand
GATGGACGAGTTCGCCCTCTGGGACCGCGTGCTGAACGACGAGGAGATCGCGGCGCTGGCAAAGTAGCTTTTTCGCATATTTTCTTGTCCGGTTTTGCCGCGTCATGCGGTATAGCTTTCCCCGCACGTTTTATTCCAACCATGAAGCACCTCCTACTCACCCTCGCCCTCCTTGTCTCGGCTGCGTCCGCGCAGGATTATCTCGAAATCGCCGCGAATCCCGTTGGCGCGGGCAAAGGCAGGACCGTCGTGCTGGTCGCAGGCGACGAGGAATACCGCACGGAGGAATCGATGCCGATGCTGGCGAAGATTTTGGCCAAGACGCACGGCTTCAACTGTGTGGTGCTGTTTTCCACGGACGAAAAGGGCGGCTACATCGACCCAAACAACCAGACGCACATGCGCGGCGTCGAAAAGCTTAATGATGCGGACCTGCTCATCATCGGCACGCGCTTCCGCCAGCTCCCTGACGACAGTCTGGCGCACTTCGCGAAGTTCCTGAACGCGGGCAAACCAGTGATCGGCTTCCGCACCGCCACGCATGCCTTCACCGGCGGCGCGAAGACGGGGGACTTCAAATGGAGCGAGTTCGGGCGGAAAATCCTCGGCGAGCAGTGGGTCAGCCATCATGGTTCTCACAAGAGGGAGGGCACGCGCTCGGTGGTGGAGGCGGCGAATGCATCCAACGCGGTGCTGCGCGGCGTGGGCGAAATCTTTGCGCTCAGCGATGTGTATGGCGCACCTCATGTGACGCCGGACAACGACACGATCCTGCTGCGCGGGCAGGTCACCGAGACGCTCGATCCGAAATCGAAGGCGCTCGCAGGTGCGAAGAACGACCCGCAGCAGCCAGTGGCATGGCTGCACAGCTACACCACCCCAGATGGCAAGACGCAGGGCAAGGCCTTCTGCACAACGATGGGTGCCTCGGTCGATTACGCGGATGAAAACCTGCGCCGCCTCATCGTGAACGCCGCGCATCATTTGCTCGGCCTCGAAGTGCCGGCGAAAGCCGACGTGGCCTTCATTGATCCCTTCAATCCGACGTTCTACGGCTTCATCAAGGACTCCAGCTACTACAAGCAGCGCAATCTGAAGCCCGGTGACTTCGCGACAGGCAGCAGCCCGTCGATGGGACTGCCTGAGGACAAGCCTAAAGAGGTCGTGGCCAAGAAAGGCGGTAAGAAAGCCGAGAAAAAGAAGGAAGAAGTGCCAAACAACGCCCCGCATCAGGCCAGCGCTGAACCGCCTGCCGCCACAGCGGCGCGTGAGCAAAGCGTCGCGCCACCGAGCAAGGGCGAACGCATCGTGCTGGTGGGCAATGGCCTGGCCGAGCGCGACACCTGGTACAGCCGCATCGAGACCGAGTTGCAACTCCGCTACCCGGACCGCGATCTCTACTTCCGCAACATGGGCCATGTGGGCGACACGCCAGGCTTCCGCCCGCATCCGTCACGCGCGTCGCAGTGGGCCTTCCCCGGCGCGGATAAATTTCATCCCGACAAGACGATCCACGCGGGCCAGGGTTTTTATTCCACGCCGGACCAGTGGCTCACGCATCTGAAGGCGGACACGATTGTCGGCTTCTTCGGCTACAACGAGTCCTTCGACGGCCCGAGCAAGGTGGGCAATTTCGAGGCGGAACTCGACGCCTGGGTCATCCACACGTTGAGCAAAGCCTACAACGGCAAGGCCGCACCGCGCGTCGTGCTCGTCAGCCCGATCGCGTATGAAAATCAAAGCGCAAAACGCGACCTACCAAAGGGTGACGTGGAAAACTCGAACCTGCTGCTCTACGCCGCCGCCATCGAGAAAGTCGCGAAGAAGCACAAGCTGACCTACATCGACCTCTATTCGCCGACGCAGGCGATTTATGCGACGGGCGGCCAGTTCTTCACCACGGGCGGTTTTGTGCCGACCGACAAAGGTTATGAGCAAGTCGCCGAGATGCTCGCCACCGGCCTCTACGGCCATCAGAGCCGTGAATCGAAGGCTGACCCCGCGCTGGTACATGCGGCGGTGAAGGAGAAGGACTGGATGTGGAACAACGATTACAACATCCTCAACGGCGTCCACGCCCACGGTCGCCGCTACAATCCGTATGGGCCGCAGAATTACCCGGACGAGGTGCAGAAGACGCGCGAGATGACCGCGCTGCGTGATGATTTGATCCAAGCCGTCACCAGCAGCAAGACGACCGAGCTGAAGGTCGATGACAGCAAGACGCATACGTTGGCACCCGTGCCGACCAACTATGTGCCGAGCGTGAAGAACGGCAGCGAGACCTATCTCTATGGCGAAGAGGCGCTGAAGTCGCTCACCGTGCCGGAGGGCTACAAGGTCGAGCTGTTTGCCAGCGAGAAGGAGTTCGCGAACCTCGCGAACCCGATGCAGATGTCTTTCGACAACAAGGGCCGCCTGTGGGTCGCCACGATGCCCGCTTATCCGCATTACAAGCCCGGCGACCCGATGCCGAACGACAAGATCCTCATCTACGAGGACACGAACGGTGACGGCAAGGCAGACAAGGAAACCGTGTTCGCCGACAAGCTCCACCTGCCCATCGGCTTCGAGTTCGCACCGGAAGGCATCTATGTTTCGCAGGAGCCGAACATCGTGCTCATTCGCGACACGAACGGCGACGACAAGGCCGACAGCATGGAGATCATCCTCGGCGGCTTCGACACGCACGACACGCATCACGCCATCAGCGCCTACACCGCCGATCCTAGCGGTGCGTTCATGATGTGCGAGGGCGTGTTCCTCCACTCGAACGTCGAGACACCCTACGGCCCGGTGCGTTGCGTCGATGGCGGCTTCTTCCGCTACAGCCCGCAGCGCGGCCAGCTCGAGCGCACCATCCAGATGAGCATCCCGAATCCCTGGGGCTTCGTGTTTGACCAGTGGGGCCAGGATTTCCTCCTGCACACCTCCGGCACCACGATGAACTGGGCGCTGCCCGTCGAGGTGAAGCCCGCCTTCGGCAGCAAGACACCGTCCGCCGCCGATCTCGTGCCGAAAGACCACAAGGTGCGCCCGACGAGCGGTCTGGAGATCGTTTCCTCGCGCCACTTCCCCGACGATGTGCAGGGCGACCTCATCTATTGCAACGCCATCGGCTTCCTCGGCATCAAACAGGTCAAAATCGAGGACGAAGGCACCGGTTGGAAAACCGCACATCGCCACGACCTGCTCGTCAGCACCGACGGCAACTTCCGCCCGGTCGATCTCGAGTTCGCGCCCTATGGATCGCTCTACGTCATCGACTGGCACAACGTCCTCATCGGCCACATGCAGCACAACGCGCGTGATCCGCTGCGCGATCATGTGCATGGCCGCATCTACCGCATCACCTATCCGAGCCGCCCGCTGGTGAAGCCCGCTGAGGTCGCCGGAGCGTCCGTCGCCACGCTGCTGAACAACTTGAAGGAACCCGAGCTGCGCACTCGCTATCGCACCCGCCGCGAGCTGCGTGCCCATCCCGCCAGCGAGATCGTCCCTGCCGCGAAAGCCTGGGCCGCCGAGCAGAAAGACACGCACGCGAAACTCGAAGCCCTGTGGGTCACCTGGGGTGCCAACAAAATCGATGAATGCCTGCTGCGCGAGATGCTCGCCTCCAGCGACTTCCACGCCCGCGCCGCCGCCGTCCGCGTGCTGCGCTACAACACGCACGTCATCACCGATCACGTCGCCCTCCTCGAAAAAGCCGCCGGTGACGAACATGGCCGCGTGCGCCTCGAAGCCATCGTCGCCGCTTCATGGCTGCCGAACATTCCCGCCGCCAAAAACATCGTCGCCATCGCCTCAAAGCTCCCGCTAGACGATTGGAACAGTGCTGCCGCGAAAACCGCCGCCGATCGCCTCAACGGTGTCGTCGAAGTCGTGCGGCCTGAGTACAAGGCTGTGCCACCTCCCGCACATCTCGCCGCCGCCGCGAAGAAGCAGTTCACCGCCGGTCAGGAAGTCTATTTCCGCGAAG
>JBDNIB010001036.1:0-5449 GCA_041688535.1 Prosthecobacter sp. | reverse complement strand
GGGCATCCCAACGCAATGCTCAGCACTACGGCACCGACTGGCGCTTCACCACCAAGGACGCACGCATCAAACTCAAACGCCTCTACCCATCAGCCCTGCTGGCATGAACCACTAGGAGCAATTGTGAGCAATTCTCGGGGTTGTTCACTGATTCCCCTTGATCTCCACTACCCGCCGCTGTCCTGCTTTCCCGTCAATGTCCGTCACCGCAATCACCAGCTTTAGTCTCAGTTTCACCGCCGCTTCATTGCGGCCTGAGCTGGCGCGGATTGTGGCGGAATCCTACCTGGAGCTTGGCGATTGGGACCTCACAAAGGAACGCATCCTTTCTTCAAATGCCCTACAATGCCGAAGCGCCAGCAGCGGCATTCGCCTTGAGAGGGAACTGCGTCAGAGGCTGAAGACATTGACTGCGAGTCAGATTACACTCCTGGCTCAAGCCACTGCTGAAGATCGCGCCGCCATCGCCTGGCTTGCCGCTTGTAAACACATCCGCTTCGTCTTTGAATTTGCTGCCGAAGTGCTGCGGGACAAACTCGCCGCGCACGATCCTGTTCTTCGCCATTCCGATTATGAGGCCTATGTTGAAAGCAAAGGCCTGACTCACCGTGAGCTTGCTCAGTTGACCCCCTCGTCGAAGAACAAAATCCGGCAGGTGCTACTCAGGATGCTCAGTGAGGCGGGCTTGCTAGCGAAGGCCCCATCCGTGGGAATAATCCAGCGCCCAACCCTGTCCCCAGCAGTCATCCGCGTCATTACCTCTGACAGCCCTGCTTGGCTGGCGGGATTCCTTGTTCCTGACAGCGAAATTTCGAGCCACTAATTTTCATGAACATGAACGCCTTGTCTGAGCGCCTTTTCAAAACTCTCAGTCATCCGAATTTCCTTGCCATGAAGGGGCTCGCCAACGAGGTGCCCATCTTCATTCAAACGTATGAGCCTTCGCAGGAGGATGCCATCAGACGAATGGTCGATGGTCTCGTGGGCCGAATGCGGAATACCGGCATTGCTCTGAAATCCCTCGACCTGTTCAGCTTGGTTTTGGACGAGTTGGAAGAGCGCGACATCCTTGACGACCTTTTGAAGGGTGAAGCGGATTCTGAAAAGGTGGAGATACTCGAAACACTCCAGAACTATTCCGACCCCAAGACCCACCTGATCCCGCGCTTGATACGGGAGATCGGAGAAGAGGGGGCGCAGTTGACTCTCATTACCGGCCCAGGCCGGATCTTCCCGTTCCTGCGAACCCACACCCTCTTGGAGTCACTTCAGCCCGCCATGCTCAGGCATCCGGTGGTGATCTTTTTCCCCGGAGAATACACGCAGGACCCCGAAGGTGGTTCTTATTTAAAACTATTCGGATCGATCCCAAGCCCTAGAATGTACGTCCCTCACTACCGGGCCACGAATCTCGATTACTACTGCCTCTGACCCCTCATGAAAATCCACGAGCTTTTTCTCAAACCCGTTGAACGCCCGATTGATGGCGTCATCAAGGCCGATGACGACCGCAATCTCCAGACCGAGTTGGAGGAGTATGTGGTTACACGCCATGTTGCCCGAGGGCTCGGTGTCTTCACTGACCGTTACCTCACGGAACTGACCGCCAACGGCGTCTGGATCTCCGGCTTCTTTGGCTCGGGTAAATCTCACCTGTTGAAGATCCTTTCCCTCATCTTGGATGGCCAGCCTCTGGCCAGCGGAGTCCGCCCGGCCGATATCGTGCTGCCCAAGATCGAAGACGAAATCGTGAAGGCCAATTTGCGCAAGGCGACTTCCATCCCGTCGCGCAGCATCTTGTTCAATATCGACCAAAAATTCGATGGCATCGGCGGCGACCATTCGGCACCCATTCTGGAAGTGTTCGTCAAGGTCTTGAACGAGTTGCAGGGCTACTATGGCAAACAGGGCTACATCGCCCGATTTGAGCATGATCTCGACGTTCGCGGTGACTTGCTTCCTTTCAAAGAGACCTATCTCAAGGTCAATGGAGCCACCTGGGAGAAGGACCGCGAGGCTATCGCCACGGCACGAAAAGCTGCCTTCGCCAAGGCTTACGCCGCCCACTTCAGTGTGGCTGAGTCTGAGGCATCATCCCTCATGCGTCAGGTTCGTGAAGACTACCGCGTCTCGATTGAGAGCTTCGCGCAAATGGTTAAGGACTACATCGCTCGGCAACCTCCGGGCTTTCGGTTAAACTTTTTTGTCGATGAAGTGGGCCAGTTCATCGGTCAGGACTCTAAACTCATGCTCAATCTCCAGACCGTGGCTGAAACGCTTGGCACGGTTTGCAAGGGCCACGCCTGGGTCTTCGTCACCTCTCAGGCTGATCTCGAAGGCGTGCTCGGCACCTTCAAAGGCATGGCCGACCAAGACATCACCAAGATAATGGGCCGGTTTAAGACCCTGCTCACGCTTGCCAGTGCTGACGTGCGCGAAGTCATTCAAAAACGGCTTCTCGCTAAACAGGAGGCCGAACCTGAAGTCCTGACCGACATCTATGATCGTGAGAAGGATAACCTCCAAACACTTTACCGCTTTGGTGACAACTCGATCAATCTGCAAGGCTGGCGGGGCAGCGATGAGTTTTGCAACTTCTACCCCTTTCACACCTATCAGTTCGACCTGTTTCAGCTCGCGATTCAGCAGCTCTCCAAGCATGGCGTGTTTACAGGCAAGTATCTCTCAGTCGGCGAGCGCTCCATGCTCGCCGTTTTCCAAGAGGTTGCCAAGACGGTTCGCCTTCAGGACGTGGGCCATCTCGCCACCTTCGACCTCATGTATGATGGCATCTCCGCCTCGATCCGTGGTGACATGCAGACCACCATCAAAATGGCAGAGCGGCAATTGGGGGAAGGCCTGACCATTCGGATTCTCAAGTCGCTCTTCCTGCTCAAATGGGTGCGGGAGTTCAAAGCCACTCCGCGCAATGTCGCCATTCTCTTGATCGACCGACCTGACCTCGATATTCGTGCCCACGAAAAGGCCGTCCTCAAGGCTTTGGCTGAGTTGGAGAGCCAGTCTTATCTGCAACGCAACGGTGATCTCTTTGAGTTCCTCACCGACACAGAAAAGGACATCGAGGTCGAAGTCAAGAACACCGAGATCGACGAATCCCAGGTCGCCGATTTGCTTGCCACTGTGCTCTTTTCGGACGTCCTGCGTGACCCGAAGATCCGTTATGAGGGGAATGGCCAAGACTACTCTTATGCGCGGAAACTCGACGACGCCCTGATTGGCCGGGATGCGGACATCGCCCTCAACATCATCACTTCGGAACACCCCAATCATACCGACGCTACCACCCTAGCGGCGCAAAATACGGGCAAAGCGGAACTGCTGACGGTTCTCCCCGCCGACACGCGACTCACCGATCAGGCCCGCCTCTACCTGAAGACCAAAAAATACGTCCAGCAGAACACCGGTGCCGGAGATGCCACTCGCAAAGCCATTCTCGACCAGCGCAGCCAGCAGAATAGCATCCGGCGCAGCACCATGCAGGAGACGGCCAGCCAGTTCCTGAGCAAAGCCCCACTCTACCTAAATGGTTCCCGCCTCGACAGCGTGGGCGAAGGTGATGCCCGCAACCGTTTCTCCAAGGGTTGTCAGGAACTCATCTCCTTCTCATTCCCCAACCTGCGCATGTTGAAGGGGAGCTATGACGAGACCACCCTGTCACAGGCTTTGCTCGCACAGGACGATCTCCTCACAAGTGGCACCCAGACACCCTCAGAGGCAGAGCAGGAGATCCTCACCTACGTGATGCGGAACCAGAATGACGGCTCACGCACGTCCATCGAGGAGATCGTTCGGAACTTCGGCAAGCGCCCCTACGGTTGGTATCCCATGGCTGTGCTCACCCTTGTTAGCCGCATCTTCCGCATGGGAAAAGTGGAGTTGCGAGCCAGCGAGTTGCTTGATGCCCGCAGTGCCTTTGATCACCTGAAAAACACCCGTCAGCACGGCAGCGTGAAGGTGCGGCTCCAGGAGCAGTTTGACGCCACCAAGGTCAATGCTCTCAAGACCTTCCATCACGATTTCTTCGACCGCTCCAATAGCGGCACGGATGCCCGTTCCGCCGGTCAGTTCACTTCCGAGGCTTTCGCCGCCGAGGCCCGCGATCTCACGCTGCTAGTTGATCAGGCCACCCGCTATACCTTTCTCGAACCGCTCCGCCCGATCTTGGAGCGACTCTCCACCCTGGCGGAGAAGGATTACACCTTCTTGCTCAACCACTTGGCTGACTTTCAAGACGACCTGCTCACGGCGAAGGACGATCTCCTGTCCCCGCTCAAAGCATTCATGCACGGCCCACAACGGACTGCCTATGACGAGGCTATTACTTTCCTGCGGGAGGAAGAGGCCAACTTTGCCGAAGTCCCCGCCACTGAGGTGCAGCCGTTGCGCGATCTCGCCGCATCCGCGCACCCATATCGGGGTAATGCAGTTCCCACGGCCAAAGCTGCGGTTTCCAAGCTGCGCACTTTGCTCGCGGACCTTCTCAAAACCGAGCGTGATCAAGCCATCGCGACATTGGACGCCCAGCAGGGCCGGCTCCAGGCAGTCGATGATTTTGCCTCACTGGACAAATCGGCTCGCCAACAAATCATGGCGTCCTCTACCGCCGCTCGTGAGGCCATTCAGTCCGCCCGCTTCGTCACCGGCATTCGCGACCGGCTACAGCGCTACGTGACGCAGGATTACCCAGCCCAACTCGCGATGGCTTCGCGTCTCGCGACGCCGGCACCGCAAGCGGGAGGAAAAAAGGGCGGCGCAGAAACTCCGGCACCCGTTCGCTACACCTCCGCCACTAGTCTGCGACCGCAATGCAGCCTTCCCTACATCGCCACGGAAGCAGAACTCGATCAATGGCTCGCCGCTTTGCGGAAGGCGGCTCAGGCGGAGCTGTCTCAGGGAAATCGCATCAGCCTTTAAGCCGGAATGAACACCTCCGCCCTTAAAACCTTCGCCCCCGCCGTCCGCCGCCAGCTCATCGAGGCCGTCACGCGCAAGCTCGACTTCGTGCTCGCCGCCCAGACGGGCGAACTGCAAACCACCTTCGCTCCGCAGGTCGCGTCGCTGCGGAAGCTCGCGCTGGCGGACCGCGCCGGCCTCATCGACCGCGTCGCCTACACCTGGTTCAACCGCCTCACCGCCCTGCGCTTCCTCGACGCCCGCGGCTGGCATCCGTTTCGCGCCCGCGTCCTCACCCCGGCCAGCGCCTCGGAGACGCAGCCCGAGCTGCTCAAGCTCACTCGCACCGCCGCCTTGCCCGCCGAGCTGCATGTCCACACCGATCCCCAGCGGCTCAATGCCCTCCTCGATGGCCGCATCCCCACCGCCACTCCGGGAGCGGACGCGCAGGGCGAGGTCTATCGCCACCTCGTCCTCGCCGCCTGCCGCTTTTACCACGCCCTACTGCCGAAGATCTTTGAGAGACTCGCCGACG
>JBDNIB010001035.1:0-2626 GCA_041688535.1 Prosthecobacter sp. | reverse complement strand
GAGCGCGGTGAGCCAAGCATCAGCCAGCGGGGCGATTTGATCGCTCATCGTGTTCAGGCGCGTGATGGCGTCTTGGTGCTCGCTGAGGTGTGTTTTGAAAAGAGATGAAAAGTCGATGCTCATGTCAGGAGAAGGCTGCCAGCAACTCGTCGGGCGTCAATGTGGCGGTGCCGAGCTTGCCGACGACGATGCCACTGGCGTGGTTGGAGATTTCAGCGGCGTCTGGCAGCGTGAATCCGGCTGCGAGCGCGAGTGTGAGCAGCGCGATGGCGGTGTCGCCTGCGCCGGAGACATCGAAGACCTCACGCGCACGCGTGGGAATGTGATGCGGGGCTTTGTCACGTTCAAACAGCATCATGCCCTGCTCGCCGAGGGTGACGAGCACGCTGGCGACAGCCCATTTGGCGAGGAGCACACGGCCGACTTCGAGCAGTTCCTGGTTTTCGAGCGGTGGCTCGGGTAGCAGGTGGTCTTCGAGTCCGGCGGCGGCGAAGGCTTCGAGGCGGTTCGGTTTCACCAGCGAAACACCGGCCCAGGGCAGGGGATTGCGCGGTGAGGGATCGACGGTGACGATCAAATGGTGCTCGGCGGCGAACTTGGCGACCAATTCCATCAGCGGCGTGGTCATGAAGCCTTTGCCGTAGTCTTCCAGGATGATCGCATCGAGGTCCGGTGCGAGCTGTTGTAGGCGCAGACCGACCTCGGCGAGTTCGGCTTCGGTCAGCGGCATGAGTTTTTCGCGATCCACGCGGACGATCTGCTGCTGCCGGGCGGAGACGCGGGCTTTGGAAATCGTGGGCAGCGTTGCGTGGACGAGCAGCGGCTGCGGATCCACTCCGTCGGTGATCAGCAGCTCACGCAGCTTGTCAGCGGCCATGTCTTTGCCAACACGGCCCATGAGATGCGTGTGTGGCGAGAAGGGCGAGATGTTGCGGGCGACGTTGGCCGCGCCACCGGGATAGAATTCCTCGCGGGTGACCTCGACGATCGGCACCGGTGCCTCCGGCGAAATGCGGCGGACGTGGCCCCAGATGAAATGATCAAGCATCACGTCCCCGATGACGAGGATGCGGCACTTGGCGAGGCTGCCGAGACAGTTGCGGGTGAAGTTCATTTGCTGCGACGCGCACGCACGGCGGCGGCGAGTTGATCAAGCATCTGCGTGGTGACGGCGCAGGAGACGCAGGCGTCGGTGATGCTCTGGCCGTAAGTGGGTGGTTGGCCGGGCTTGGTGTCCTGGCGGCCTTCGACGAGATGGCTTTCGATCATCACGCCGGTGATAGCTTTGCTGCCAGCGGCGATTTGCTCCGCGATTGCGGCGGCGGCGACGGGTTGCTTGCGGTAGTCCTTCAGGCTGTTGCCGTGGCTGCAATCCACCATCACGCTGGCAGGCAGGCCGCGTGCGGTGAGTTGATCGGCGACGGTCTTGATCGCTGCCGCGTCGAAGTTGGTGCCGCCTTTGCCGCCGCGCAGGATGACGTGGCAGACGTTGTTACCCTTCGTGTTCACGATGGCGGCGACGCCGTCTTTCGTCACGGACAGAAAGCAATGCTGGCCCTTGGCGGCCTCGATGGCGTCCAGCGCGACCTGGATGCCGCCATCCGTGCCGTTTTTGAAGCCGACAGGCATGGACAAACCGGACGCAAGCTGGCGATGCACCTGGCTTTCCGTGGTGCGTGCGCCGATGGCACCCCAGGCCACGACATCGGCGATGTATTGCGGCGTGATCACATCGAGAAACTCCGTGCCGGCGGGCACACCGCGTTTGGCCAACTTGATCAGCAGATCGCGGGCGCCGCGCAGGCCGGCGTTGATGTCGAAGGTGCCGTCCAGGTGCGGATCATTGATGAAGCCCTTCCAGCCGACGGTGGTGCGCGGTTTTTCAAAATAGACGCGCATCACGATCTCGAGATCGGCACCGTGCTGCTGCCGTGCCTCGGCGATGAACTGGGCGTATTCCAGCGCGGACTGCGGATCGTGGATGGAACAAGGGCCAACGACGACGAGCAGGCGGTCGTCTTTTTGCGTTAGGATCGCCTCGGAGCGCTTGCGGGTGTCCTCGACAAAGGCGGACTCGGCCTCGCCCAACCGGAACTCATGCATGAGCAGGGCTGGCTGGATCAAAGGAAGGATTTCAGCGACGCGGAGGTCGTCAGTGGGATGCGAAAGACTCACGGCAGATGGGGGCGGAAAAAGGGCGCGTAGAGTGGAGGGGGCTGGCCTCGGAGGAAACCGAAAAGTGCAGGAGTAGCACAGAGCGAAGGGTCGAGAGCTAAGAACCAGCGCTTCAGCCACGCTGCCGCCCTTGGTGCCCAAGAATCAGGCACCACCACGAGGTGATGGAAGTGGGGTGCGCACGAGACGCAGGCCAAACGCGGTGTTGTCGCGCATGGGAAATATGCCAATTACGGAAATTTGGCACAAATCAAGTATTTTAGCAAAGCTAAATATCTGGAGGTCTGACATCTGATTCGGGTTTTGTTGCGGCGTTTGCTATGCCGCGATTAAACATGAAAAAGGCGGTCGTTGCCGACCGCCTTTTTGTGAGGATTGCAATCAACGACGGGGTCAGATCTCCTCGCCGACGGCGTAGCGCACGAAGCGGCGGACGATGAGGTTTTCGCCG
>JBDNIB010001034.1:0-3430 GCA_041688535.1 Prosthecobacter sp. | reverse complement strand
TCTGGATCACCATCCACTCGGACGGCTCCATCTCCATCCGGGACGACGGACGTGGCATTCCAGTCGAGATGCATCCCAAGGCGGGCATTCCCACGGTCGAACTCGTGCTTACCAGCCTGCATGCCGGCGGTAAGTTCGGCGACGGTGCCTATGAGTTCTCCGGCGGTCTGCACGGCGTCGGCGCGAAGTGTACGAACGCGCTGTCCGACTGGTTCAAGTGCGAGGTGTTCCGCGACGGCAAAATCTACGCCATTGGCTTCGAGCGCGGCATCACCACCGAGCCACTCACGGTATTGGGCGACCTCGACGATGCGAAAAGCACCGGCACGAAGATTTCGTTCTTCCCTGATTCGACCATCTTCACCGTCACCACGACGTATGTCTTCGAGCGCCTGCTCGTCCGCTTGCGGGAGCTGGCCTTCCTGAATCCCGGCATCAAGATCACGCTCACGGATGAGCGCATGGAGCCGCAGCGGCAGGAATCGCTGTTTTACAGCGAAGGCGTGAAGGAATTCGTGCGCGAGATGGGAGCGGACAAGGACAAGGTTCATCCAGAACCCATTGCCATCGCCGGACGCCGTGAGGTGGCGATTGATGACAAGAAGAAATTCATCCTCGTGGACTGCGTGCTTCAGTGGAACAAGGGCCTCAACGAGCAGACGCTCTGCTTTGCCAATGCCATCCCGAATCCCGACGGCGGCGCGCATTACAGCGGTCTCAAAGGTGCGCTGACAAAAGCGGTGAACGCCTACATCAAGGCCAATCCGAAGTCCTTCAAAGACAAGCTGCCGGAAATCAAAGGTGACGACTGCCGCGAGGGCATGATCTGCGTCCTCAGCGTGAAGCTGACGAATCCGCGCTTCAATTCGCAGACGAAGGTCAAGCTCGTCAATGGCGAGGTCGAAGGCGTGGTCGGTTCCATCGTGTATGAAGGTCTGTTGCGCTTCTTTGACGAGACGCCGGACACCGCGGTGACGGTCATCAACAACATCATCATCGCCGCCAAATCGCGCGAGGCGGCGGAAAAGGCGCGCAACATGATCCGCAAGGACGCCATGAGCAGCGGTGGCCTGCCCGGCAAGCTGGCCGACTGCTCCGACCGCGATCCGACGAAAACCGAACTGTTCATTGTCGAGGGTGACTCCGCCGGTGGCTCCGCCAAAATGGGCCGCAATCGCCACAATCAGGCGATTTTGCCTTTACGCGGTAAGCTCATCAACACCGAGAAAGCACGTCTGGAGAAGGTGCTGCAAAACAAGGAAGTGCAGACCATGATCACCGCCATCGGCACCGGCATCGGCGGCGACAGCGAGGTGGAGGGATCCTTCAACATCGAGAAGCTCCGCTACCACAAGATCGTCATCATGACCGATGCCGACGTCGATGGCAGCCACATCCGCACCCTGCTGCTGACTTTCTTCTTCCGCCAGATGCCGGAACTTGTGAAGCGCGGCCACATTTATGTCGCCCAGCCGCCGCTGTATCAGGTCACACGGAAAAAGCGCGAGGAATACGTGCAGAGCGACGCCGAAATGGACGCCATCCTGCTCGAACTCGGCTCCGGCGAGATCAGCCTGCGCAACATCGCCGATGGCAGCATCCTCGCCGATGAGCGCTTGAAGGCGATCCTCGAACTGCTCGTGCCCGTCGCCAAGTTCGCCGACATCGTCCGTCGTCACGGCGGTGATTTTGAGGCCTACCTACAAGCTCGCGATGAAGTGACCGGCAATCTGCCGCATTACCTCGCCGTGGTGCGTGAGGGAAATGAAGTCGCGGTTCACTACTTCCTCGGCAACGAGCAACTCGCTGCCTTCGCGCGTGAAAATGCCGACCTGCACCTGTTTTCACAGACGTCGCAGATCGAAGACTCCAACGGGGCCGACGAAATCAACGGTGTCATAGCTCCGAAAACGCACCGCCGCGCCCGCTTGATCGAAATTCATGAGGCGCACGGCATGAGGAACCGTTTCAAGAAGCTCGATGAACTCGGCCTGCATGTGGATCACTTCAGCAGCCAGGACAAACCGCTCTTCGAGGTCATCGAGGGAGATGGCGACCACGCCAAGGTCCACCCCGTCTTCAGCATCCCCGGCATCCTCGACAAGGTCATGGAGATCGGCAAACGCGGCATGGAGATCAAGCGCTTCAAAGGTCTGGGTGAAATGAACGCCAAGCAGCTCTTCGAGACCACCATGGACCCGAACAAGCGCGTCCTGCTCCAGATCAGGCTCGACGAAACCAACGCTCAGGAGGCCGAACGCATATTCACCATTCTGATGGGCGACGTGGTCGAGCCACGGAAGCATTTTATCGAAGAGAATGCACTGAATGTGCGGAACCTGGATGTCTGATTCAGATGGCTCTCCCTAGCTCAATTATGAACCTGGGCGTGTCGCGTGACGCGACGCCTGAAATGATGGCCGCAATCCGCGCTGAGAAAGCACGGCAGGCACATCTCATCGAACTGCGGGAAAAGAAGCGACTGTTGGAGCTTGCTGACTACATTGCAAGCCATCCCGAGTCATTGAATCAGGCCAGAAGCCATGTGAGCCGTTTTCTCGGCAGCCCCGACCACTCGGCGCTGCATTGGGCACTGCGAGAGTGGCGCGACATCTTGGAAGAGCAGACCCATGTCGAGATCGCCGAGATGCTCCGGTCTGATTCCGAGCGCACACGTCATCTGCGCGAGACATCCCCATTTTCGCGCCTGCAGGGTGCCTACCTCGCCAGCATGTAACCAATTTCATGGGACAGGATATTGCCAACGCCAAGCCTTTGACCTTCGCCCTTTTTGAGACGGCGATTCGGAAAGCTGCGGAGGTGTATGGCGAGAAGCAGTTCATCGTGGTGGGACGCGGTTCTCTGGCGGTGACTTTACCGGAAAGCTCCGATGACTTGCGTCGCACGGCTGACATCGATTTGTTCGCTCCCTTTGATGCGGCCAAAATCGACGTATGGGCGGCACTCGACAGTAGCATCTCGGTTGAATCGTCCTTTTTCGTGGAGAATGGTTTATACATTGAGCGTGTGGGTGAATGGACGCTCCTTTCACAACCGTCCGGCTGGCAGGAGCGTGCCGTTAATCTTTATGTCGATGAGATCGAGGTGTATGTCCTCCATCCACTCGACCTCGCTTACAACAAGCTCGAAGCAGGTCGCGTCAAAGACCTCGAATTCATGCGCCTGGGGTTGGAATGCAAAGCATACGACTACGCTGAAGTGCTGGAGTTTATCCAAACACATGCGCCTGACCGTTTCACTCGTGAAATGATTCTCGAACGTCTCCGCCAGACTGCCAGCTAGTTTCATTCCGCTCTCAGCCCTCCCCCCTATCCTCTCCCCGCTCATGCAAGACCCCAACATCCGCCCCATCTCTGTCGCTGAAGAAGTTAAGAACTCTTTCCTCGACTACTCGATGTCCGTCATCATC
>JBDNIB010001033.1:0-3497 GCA_041688535.1 Prosthecobacter sp. | reverse complement strand
GCGTGAACCACGTCGTCAGCGGCGGCGAATACGGCTGGCGCAACGGCGCAGGCAAGTTTCCCGAGTTCTACTACGACACCCTGCCCGCCACGCTGAACATCGGCCCCGGCTCACCCACCGGCACCACCTTCGGCTACGGCGCGAAGTTCCCCGCGAAATACCAAGACGCCTTCTATGTGCTCGACTGGAGTTGGGGCAAAATCTACGCCGTGCATCTCACCCCAAAGGGCGCGAGCTACACCGCCACGAAGGAAGAATTCGTCACCGGCGGTCCGCTGCCCGTCAGCGATGCCATCATCGGCAAGGACGGCGCGATGTATTTCACCATCGGGGGCCGCCGTGTGCAGTCGGGACTGTATCGGGTGACCTACACAGGGAAAGAAAAGATCCATGTCACAGACCCTGGCTTTGGTAGTGGCTCGCGCGGCATGAACGGACAGATCATTCCTGAAGTCGTCGCTCGTGAACTCCGCCATCAGCTCGCCGCCTTCCACGGCAAACCCGATCCGAAAGCCGTCGCCTTCGCCTGGCCGCATCTCAGCAGCGAGGATCGCTTCATCCGCAGCGCCGCACGCACCGTGCTGGAGCACAACCCCATCGCCGAATGGGAAGCGAAGGCGCTCAATGAAACCAATGCCACCGCGCAACTCGAAGCCCTGCTCGCCCTCACGCGCCTCACCGGCGTGTGCGAAACGCATCGCACCGAAGGCCACGTCGTGAACACCGCCAAACGCGATCAGATCCTCGCCGCGCTGCTCAAGCAAGACTTTGCCAAGCTCACCAACGACCAGCGCATGGCCTACGTGCGCCTCATTGAGATCGTCTTGCATCGTTTTGGCAATCCAGACGACGCCACCGTCGCCGCGATCATCGCCCAGCTCGATCCCGCCTATCCCGCCGACAACTTTGAACTCAACTGGCTCCTCACCGAGACACTCGCCTACCTGCAGGCACCGAACACCGCCGCCAAAGGCATGGCGCTCATCGCCGCCGCCGAGAGCCAGGAGCCTGAAATGGAGTACGCCCGCAGCCTACGCTTCCTGAAGACCGGCTGGACTAAGCAACTACGCACTCAGCAACTCGAATGGTTTCTCAAGGCCGCGAACTACAAAGGCGGCGCGAGCTTCGACAAATTCATCGAGTTTATCCGCAACGACAGCCTCGCCACCTTCTCCGACACCGAAAAGATGCAACTCGCCGAGCTCATCGCGAAGAAACCCGAGCGCAAAACCGCCATCGAAAACGTCGGCACGATGTTCGTGGGCCGCACGCCGACCATGTGGACACTCGACGAACTAAGCGCCGCCGCCACGGGCGGCATGAAGGGCCGCAGCTTCGACAACGGCCGCAAAATGTTCACCGCAGCCGCCTGCTACACCTGCCACCGCTTCGGCAACGCCGGCGGCATGACCGGTCCCGATCTCACGGGTGCGGGCGGTCGCTACAGCCCGCACGACCTGCTTGATCAGATCATCAACCCCAGCAAGGAGATCAACGAGCAGTTCGCGCCCATCGTCGTCACCAAAAACGACGGCAGCGTCATGACCGGCGTCGTGGTGAACCTCAGCGGCGACGGCGTTACGTTGAACACCGACCTCACCGACCCCAATCAACGCGTGAACGTGGACCGCACACAGGTGAAGAGCATCGAGATCAGCAAAATCTCCCCCATGCCGCCGATGCTGCTAGCCATGCTCAAGAAGGACGAAATTCTCGACCTCCTCGCCTACGTCCTCAGCGGCGGCGACAAGACGAACGCGATGTTTGCGAAGTAAGCCTTGCTTCAGTTTCTGCCACATCTGCTAATTGCCGCGAACTCGATTCACCAAAACAAGGTCACATGGCGATCCGACTTCCTCAATTAGCAGCTTTGTGGGTCTGATGTCAGCGATCAGTAAGGAATCCACAAGGCTGTCGACCTCCACACCTCGAAGGTCATTGTTGATTGAAACAAACAGAGCCGTTGAACTCCCCAATTGGTTCACAAGCTCATTGATCATTTCATTAGCCATTTTGGTTCCAACTTCCTGTCTGCAGTCAGAGAAGGCTTTCCAAAAATCCCTGCCGCATCCGATGTTACCCTGGCACCGTGAATGCGTAAACTCGTCTCGGGTGAAGCAAAAGTCGCTGTTCTCAAAAGCGACGGTTTGCTCGTAACAAGCTCGCATTCGCGATGCATGCTCGTTGTCCTGTGATGTAACGGCACATCCTTGAAGGCAGAAAGTGAGAATCAGAATGAATGGCCTCATGATTTTAGTGCTTGGCATTTTTTCACCGCCTCACGAATCACTTCCTTCACATCTGTCCACTCCTGATGGTTCAGCAGTTCAGGATCATTGTCTCCTTCGGCGTCGTCAAAATAGATCATGCTGCGAAGCACGATCATGGGGTCATGGCTGGGATACTTCTGCCGGTAGATGGCTATCAGCGCATCCACACCCAAGTGCTGAATGAGCGCGTGAAGATCATAGAAGTCTTTTCTGGCCCCGCGATTAGTAATGGCACTGAGCTTCATGCCAACGATGTCAGGCAAGCTGAACATGCGGATACCATCTTGTGTTTCAGGTTCTGCCAGAAGCAAATAGCGATAGGTAACAAAGTCCACCTTGAGGTCGTTGATCAGTCCGTTGAGGCCGATCTTGTTCATGCCAGAGGTCTCAAAGCCAGGCACCTCGCGGCTCAGAGTGTCCGCGAGTTCCTCCACGTCGAAAGGTTCAGGCGTGAAGAAATCGAAGTCGATCGACCGACGATGCCCGAATCGCAGCACCAGCGAGAATTGCTGAAGAGCAGGATGAGCGGAAAGGTCCTTCAATAGATCCAGGGTGCCGGGGGGAAGGGTCTCGAAGTGCAGCATCGGAAGTCCTCCTTTCTGAGATTCAGCATCAGGCAGAGGAAGTTTACCGTGCGCGGTTCCAAGGTGCGCAGACGGGTCACCACTTGGCGCGGTTTGTCATCGCCGTAATGCCGGCGCAGTTTTTGCCAGCTTTCCAGGCCGCCACGCTCCACCACCCGTGCGATGATCTGTTTCGCATGCTTGTCCAAATCGAGCGTGTTGGCATCCGTGTCCCAAAACAGGGCTTTGGGCAGGTCTAGAGGAACGGAAGAGATGAAGACTTCGCGAAGCACGTCGGAGATGCTAGCCACTTGATGCGCAGGCTCAACTGATGATATGCGGCCACTTGGAGCAGATTTACGCGAGGAACTTCAAGCCTTCGAGGCTCAATTTACGGCCATTCCTTGGAGGTTTTCCCTCTTTGCCCGCGTTCACAGCCGACAACGATGTTCCGTCTTCCAACTCTTCTTCTTGTTCAGTCTCTCCAGGCCGCCGCAGCCGACTCCACCTGGCCGATTTCGTCCGAAACCGCGCCGACCAAGTGGAGCGTAGTTTTGGATCAAAACATCGGGCGCTTCGCTATACCGGGTGGGTAAAAGCGGAAGGGATTTTGAGGTTGCGATCTCCAGCCATCCAATAACAGATAGCTTTGAGGTTGTTGAAG
>JBDNIB010001032.1:0-5854 GCA_041688535.1 Prosthecobacter sp. | reverse complement strand
TCGTGACTGGGTTGTTGCTCGATACTTCGATCATAGACCACGAATTTGGGGCATGAAGCGCTTTTAGTGTCTTCATGCCTCACTCATTTTTACCCTCAATCCCAGGTGGTTGCGGCTTTCCAGGCCATTGGGACAGGCTCTAGATAACCGACTCAGTCACTTTGAACTGGAATGACAGTGCGGGGAGGGGTCTCTGTGAACGCAGAGCGGCAGGGAAGCATTCGATGTTTGGCGTAACTCGAATTTGCCGCAAAGTGGCGGAGGAGCAGAGAGGGTAGAGATTTCAGAAGTCCTTCAGAACTCTGCGCCCTCTGCCTCTTGGCTCCTCTGCGGTGAAGTCGAGCGTCCAAAACGAGACGAAGACTTCGAATCGCTGATCTGACGTTGATGGAACGCTGATGAATGAATCTCCGGATTAGCGTCTGATTAGCGTCAAATCAGCGGTTTTTAGACTGGGATGTTGGAGCACCTCTCTGCGTTCTCTGCCTCTCGGCCACTCTGCGGTGAAGTCGAGTGTATAGGAATCCATCAAGCCGACCTTTCCCAGCAGAGATCCAGAGCTCCCAGCGTGACTCCGGCGGATTTCATAATGGCCTGATTGTCGAAGCCGGGAAGCTCTTGAAGTCGCCTGAGCAATTCCAAATCTCCGGTGGCACCGAATGGGATGCAGCACCCATCATTTTCACTGCCCTGGAGCACCCAAAATATGTCGGGCAGAAGTGGGCCATCGCTGGTCCTGAGAACCTGAACTCTATGAAGGTCGTCCCAACGCACGCTTTCGACGATGCCGTCGAGGCGATGGCAGGAGACCTCGGTTTCTGTCAGGTGGATGACGAAGCGGCTCTCGGGATCGAGGCGCGGACGCGGGCCGTCGGAGGAAAGTGCCCTGGCTACGGCACGATCGGTGAGCTGGGATAGGTACCACCGAATTCCAAAACGAACCAGGATGTAGATCAGAAGCGCGAGGGCCAGGCATTCTAACATCGTCATGGAGAAGTGGTGAGCGGAAGGATCGAGGACGAGGACGAAAATGTGGCCTCCGTGCGGAGCGGTTTGGGACTCTACGCCTTCGGCTCTACGTTTTCGGCGGCTTGGCTGCCCCGCTTCAGCATTACGGCCAGCAGGGCTATGTCGGCGGGGTTGACGCCTTGGGCGCGGGCTGCTTGACCGAGGGTGGCGGGACGGAGGGCAGTGAGGCGGTGTTTGGCTTCGATTTTGAGGCCGGGGATGGCGTGGTAGTCGAAATCGGGGGGAATCATTTTGTCCTCCATGCGCGCGGTTTTGGCGACCATGTCTTCCTGGCGGGTGATGTAGCCGGCGTATTTGACATCGTTCTCGACGAGGGACCAGACTTCGGGGGTGAAGCGGTCGCGGAGGGCGGAGGGCAGGGCGGCGGGTGTGTTTTCGGGTCGGCGCAGCCATTTTTCGAGGCTGATGCCGTCGAGGCGGGTGTCCTGGAGGAGCTGCTGGGCGGCGGTGATGGCGGCGGCTTTTTCCTGGGTGTGGCGGACACGGAAGGGGGAGACGAGGCCGATCTGAGCGGCGAGGGTGGTGAGGCGGAGATCGCAGTTGTCCTGGCGGAGGAGGAGGCGGTATTCGGCGCGGGAGGTGAAGAGGCGGTAGGGCTCGGTGGTGCCCTTCGTGACGAGGTCGTCAATCATGACGGCGAGGTAAGCCTGGCTACGCTGGAGCAGGAAAGGGCGGCGGCCGGTGGCCTTGAGCGCGGCATTGGCCCCGGCGATGAGGCCCTGGCCGGCGGCTTCTTCGTAGCCAGAGGTGCCATTGATCTGCCCGGCAAAGTAGAGGCCGGAGATGCGCTTGGTTTCGAGAGTGGGGTGGAGCTGGGTGGGCGGGCAGTAGTCATACTCCACGGCGTAGCCGGGGCGGACGATCTCGGCGTTTTCGAGGCCGGGGATGGTGCGAATGAAGTCGTACTGGACCTCGAAGGGCAGGGAGGTGGAGACGCCGTTGACGTAGAACTCGCGGGTGTGGCGGCCCTCGGGTTCGAGGAAGATCTGGTGGCGATCCTTCTCCGCAAAGCGCACCACCTTGTCCTCCACGGAGGGGCAGTAGCGTGGGCCGACGCCTTCGATCTTGCCCGAATACATCGCCGACTTGTGGATGTTCGCCCGGATGATGTCGTGCGTTTGCGGGGTCGTGTAGGTGATCCAACAGGGGATTTGTTCCACGTGGAACTTTTCGGGAAGCCAGGAGTTCAGGGTGAACTGGTTCGGGCCAGTGGAGGGAAGAGGGGAGGGAGCGTTAGAAGTGAGAGGTGAGAGGTGAGAGGTCGGGTAACTTCTAACCTCAGACTTCTCACTTCTCACGGGATTGAAAAGGCCCTCATCCTCATCTTCACCCACCACACCCGACAGGTAACTAAACTGCGGCGGCGGGCTGTCACCGGGCTGGGACTCGCATTTGGAGAAGTCGATGCTGAGGCTGTTGAGGCGGCAAGGGGTGCCGGTTTTGAAGCGATGGACGTCGAAGCCGACTTCGCGGAGGCTGTCGGACAGAGTGGACACGCTGTCGCCCATGCGCCCGCCGGCTTGGTTCTGCTGGCCGACATGGAGCAGGCCGCGCATAAAGGTGCCGGAAGAAATGACGACCGCCTTGGCCCGGTAGATCATGCCAAGGCTGGTGCGGATGCCGGTGATGGCATCGTTTTCGACCAAAATCTCGGCGGCGTTACCCTGATGGAGGTCGAGGTTGGGCTGGTTCTCGATCAGCCACTTCATGCGGAACTGGTAGGCCTTCTTGTCGCACTGGGCGCGGGGGGCCTGGACGCTGGGGCCTTTGCGGGCGTTCAGCATGCGGAACTGGATGCCGGTGGCGTCGGTATTCCGGCCCATAACACCACCGAGGGCGTCGATCTCCCGCACCACATGGCCCTTGGCCAGACCCCCGATGGCGGGATTGCAGGACATCTGGGAGATGGTGTCGAGGTTCTGGGTGAGGATGGCCGTGTGGCAGCCCAGCCGTGCCGCAGCCATCGCCGCCTCCACCCCGGCATGACCGGCTCCGCAGACGATGACATCGTAGTGTTTCGGGAAGGTGTGGAGGGACATGAAATGAGGAATGCAGAATGACGAATGGGCGACAGGGCAGGGAGGATAGCATGAGGCGGGACGGAGGGAATATCGAATATCGAACAAGGAATCTCGAATGACGAAGAGGCGGAGTAGAGAAGGCCGGATTGTTCCATGTGGAACAAAGTGGGAGAATCGGTTCCATGCCGCTGGGCATTTCGACATTCCGGCTTCGGCCGTCATTCGTCATTCTGATTTCGTCATTCCCGGCTCCCCCACACTCACTCCTCTTCTTCAAGAAACACGCCGGGCAACCCTTGAACAATCCTTTTGCTTCGACCCCTGCCTTGGCTAGTATGCGTCCTCTTTTTCGATCGCCCATGTCCAAGACCCAAACTCCTGCCGCTGAGTTCGCCTCGGCCCCCATCAATCAGAAGCTCGCTGCCGCCGACAAGGTGGGACTGTACCGCCAGATGGTGCGCATCCGAAAGTTTGAGCAGGAGTCTCTGCGGCATTATCAGGCAGGCAAGATGGGCGGTTTTTTGCACCTCTACATCGGCCAGGAATCCGTCGCCGTCGGCACGGTTTCCGTGATGGGCGAGCACGATCATGTGATCACCGCGTATCGCGATCACGGCCACGCTTTGGCCGTGGGCATGGGCATGAACGAATGCATGGCGAAACTCTTTGGCAAAGCCACTGGCTGCTCGCGCGGCAAGGGTGGCTCGATGCACTACTTCGCACCCGACAAGAATTACTGGGGCGGTCACGGCATCGTGGCCGGTCAGACACCGCTGGGCCTCGGTCTCGCGTATGGATTGAAATATCGCGGTCTCAAAGGCGCAGCTTTGTGCTTCCTCGGCGACGGAGCGGTGAACCAGGGTGCCTTCCATGAGTCACTCAATTTGGCCGAGCTATGGGATCTGCCGGTGATCTATGTGATCGAAAACAACGGCTACTCGATGGGCACCAGCCAGAGCCGCTCCTCCGCTTATCAGGATTTCCTCGCCAAACGTGCCGAAGGCTATGGCATGGCCTGGGAGCAGTTCAACGGTGAAGATGTTTACGCGGTTCGCGCTGGCGTGGGTAAGGCCATCGAGCGGGCGCACAACGAGTCGAAGCCCAGCATCCTCGAAATCTCCACCTACCGCTGGGAAGGCCATTCCGTGGCCGACGCAAACAAATTCAAGTACCGCACCAAAGAGGAGGTCGAGAAGTTCCAGAACGAGCACGACCCGATCCAGGTGTGGAAACGCAACCTGCTCAACGAGGGCGTCGCCACCGAAGAGGAGCTGAAGAAAATCGACAAGGAAGCGCAGAAGGAAGCCGAGGAATCGGGCGAATTCGCAAAGTCCAGCCCCTATCCTGAGCCTGAAACCATCTTTGAAGATGTGTACTGGGAAGTGGACAACAAAACCGAAGCCGGCCAGACCGGACGGCACTTCTTCAACGACTGACCCGGTCAAATATACCGTTTAAGTCGTTCACCCACAGTGACTTAGAGGTATTCACTGTTTCGCTTCGGCGTTGGAGGTCGGCGTGTCGGCCATGGCAGACACAATAACGGCATGCTTGTCGTAAGTGGCCTTGGCTCCTACCAGTTGCACGACGTAGTTCAGCGCCTCCGAGAGTGGAATGTTCGCCAGCGAAAGGCTCAACTTGCGCTGACCCAGCTCTTCGCCCTTCACTATCACATTCGGCGACACCTTGCCCTCGCTGGCGTTTTTCGACAGCGCCCGCAGACCTTCGAGGGCTTCGGTGAGTGTCACGTCGGCCATCTCGACCTTCGGCAGGATCACGGCGGCGTATTGATTTTTTAACGTGTTGTCAGGTGCCTTGTGATTCGCCCGGATGAACGCCAGTAGGTTCGCTATCTCCGCATGTTTTGGGTTCGCGGCGGCGACGCGGGAAAGAAGCTGCTGCGCGGTGGTGAAGTCGCCTTTGTAAAACGCCGCGCGTCCTTGCTGGAACACGACGTTCAAATCTTCCGCCTGCGCTTTGAAGCCCGCCACCGACACAAACAAGGCCGTCGTCAGAGCAACGACCACCGTCGAAACCTTGGCCCTAATCAATGATGTTTTCATAGGATGAGTTGGATTTGAATGCATTTCATCAGGTCACGGCCTGGAAGTCAAGACTGCCGCGTTTGGAGTGCTTGATGCCGTGTGCTTCCTGCTCCATCGGTGCCGCATGCCGCCGCCTAAAAAAACCACCGCCGCCCAGGTGAACGTCCTCCTGGGGAGCGATGAAGCGCGGGTGAAGGAGGCTGCGCTCAAACTCGTGCGCAGCCTCACGCCAGCGGACGCGGGAGACTTCAGCAACGACATCATCGACGGCACCGCCGACAACGCCGAGCACGCCGGCCGAATCTGCTCCAACATCACCATGGCGCTGCAAACACTGCCGTTCTTTGGCGGCACGAAAGTGGTGTGGTTGAAGAACGCCAACTTCCTTGCCGACTCCGGCCCAGGTCGTGGCCAGGACGCGGTGGGCGGCTTCGAGCGCATCGTGGACATCGTCGAGTCCGGCCTCGGCAGTGATGTGCGTTTCGTCATCAGCGCCACCGGAATCGACAAACGTCGCAGTGGCTACAAGCGCATTTCGAAAATCGCGAACATTGAGGTCTTCGACAAGCCCGACACCTCCAAAGCAGGGTGGGAAGGCCCCGTGCTCGCCATGGCCTCGCGCAAAGCTAAGGAGCTCGGCATCACCTTCGAAAGCGGTGCGCTGGAGCTGTTGGTGCAGATGGCCGGTGACGACACGCGACAGATGGAAAACGAGCTAGAAAAGATCGATCTCTTTCTCGGCGAACGCCGCCGTGCCGG
>JBDNIB010001031.1:0-3955 GCA_041688535.1 Prosthecobacter sp. | reverse complement strand
GGGGGTGCAATTGGTGTAGGCGATGTAGCCTTTTTTCGCCGCGTCCATGACGTAGCCGCAGCCCCAGAGGTAATGGAAGGCATTATCGACGCTCACCTGGCCGATGCCGTATTTGTCCGCCATCTCCATGCAGCGCTCCATGGCGCTAAAGGCCACGCTTTGGCCGAGCTTCAATTTGCCGTCCCAGGCCTCGCTGGCCGCGAAATTCTTTTTGATCACCTCGATCTCCGCGCCCGGCTTACAGCCGCCAGTGGCACTGCCGAAGAGGTGGTCCAGATGCAGCGCCTTGATGGCGTTGTGCGTGCGGATGCCATGAGCCGAGGCCATCTCGCAAAACCGTGCGCCGTCCTCGGCCTCCGCCTTCGTGTAGCCGCGATGCTGGTAGGCGGCGCGGACAAGATCGTTGTGGGCTTCGGTGGGGACGATGTGGTAGGTGATCGGCATGGTAGGCGGATGATGACGAGACACACGCCGCGTGCAAGAACCTCATGTCACCAGCAACTGCCTTCGTAGCGCCAAGCCAGCGTCTTCAGCTCCGGCCAGCCGTTCACGTCGATGACCTGCTTCCCCTCTAACGGCACGCCGCTGAGCGACGGCAAATCGACACACTTCTGCGAGGCGACGATGACCTCGCTCTCGCGCACGACTTCCTCTGCCGAATCGCAGAGGAGTTGCGCCAGATGCGGCATGCGGCGCTGTATTTCAGCTTCGTTGGCACCGATGAGGCGAGTGAGATTGATGGACGGGTCGAAAATGCGGAGCTGGTAGCCGCGTCCGAGCAGCGTTTCGGCGATGGCGACCATGGCGCTGCCGCGCATGTCGTCGTTGTCCGCCTTGAAGGCGAGACCGAGCAGGCCAATGCGCCGCGTGTCCTTGCTGGTGATCTGATTCAGCAGCGCCTCGAGGTGTGCGTGATTGGAATTCATCACGGCATCCAGCAGCGGCAGATTCACGCCCTCGATCCGCGCCAATCCGCTCAACGCGTTCACATCCTTCGGCAAACACGAGCCGCCGAAGGGATTGCCGGGCTTCATGTAGTAGCGCGAGATGTTCAGCCGCTCGTCGCGACAGACCACGTCCATGACACGGGCTCCATCGACGCCCAGATGCTTCGCCATGCGGCCGATCTCGTTGGCAAAGCCGACCTTGAGGGCGTGGAAGTAGTTGCAGGAGTACTTGATCAGCTCCGCGCCTTCCCAGGCGAGGACTTGGGCGTTTGCGCCGAGCAGATCGAGCGCCTCGGATGTCGCAGGCGCATTGCCATCATGTGTGCCGATGACGCAGAGCGAGGGATCACGGAAATCACGCACCGCCGTGCCTTCCCGCAGGAATTCGGGGCAGTAATAGACGTGCAGCAGGCCGGCGGCGCTGAGTTCGCTGAAAAACTCGCCCACAATCGCCCGCGTGCTGCCCGGCAGCATGGTGCCGCGGAAGATGACCGCGTGGGTGACTCCCTTCGCGCGAATCGCGGCGGCGATCTGCGCGGAGACTTTGCGGATGAAGTCCAGATTGAGCCGGCCAGTGGACAGCGAAGGGGTGCCGACGCACACGATGCTCACCTGGGAGGCATTCACCGCGCTTGCGGCATCGGTGGTGGCATCGAGCCGTCCTTCACGTTTCGCCGCTTGCAGCAGGGCTTCGAGTTCCGGCTCAATGATCGGCGAGATGCCGGATTTGAACGCGTCCCCTTTTGCCTGCTGCACATCGGCCCCGATGATGTGTTGTCCGGCCTCCGCCAGACAGCCCGCCGTAACGGCCCCGACATAGCCGAGACCGAAAATACTGACGTGATGCGCGCGGGAAGTTGCCATGCGGAAATCAAGCACGCCCTGGC
This sequence comes from Prosthecobacter sp., assembly GCA_041688535.1. GTDB lineage: Bacteria > Verrucomicrobiota > Verrucomicrobiia > Verrucomicrobiales > Verrucomicrobiaceae > Prosthecobacter. Next base: position 2,121 of record JBDNIB010001031.1, on the reverse strand, counting down.
TCAGCAAACAATCTTCTTCCCATCTGGTGGCGAGATTGGCAGAATCACAGCGTTCCCAGCCACCAACCGCCATGAAACGAATCATACTCTCCCTCGCTCTGCTCACGCTGCCCGCCGTCGCTGAGGACGTCGAGCTGCTCATTCAACTCGGCCTCAAAGACCAGGCATCCACCGTCTGGGACGGCAGCGCCAAAGTTTCACCCGGCACGATAGCCGAAGTGAGCGGCTATCGCTTTGAGCAAAAGGACGCCACCAAGGGCAAGGACTCTTGGCAGGTCAGCACCCGCACACCCGCAGGCGCGGTGAAGGGACGCACCAACAACCCGAAGAAAATCGGCACGATGGCGAAGCAGCTCGGCCCCATCTTTGAAAACGGCGTGTTCGTGAAGCTCAAGGATGTGACGGCGGACAGCAGCGTGGAAGTGACAACGCAGCAGGGCAATTTCACCTTCAAGCTGGCTGATTTAAAGCCGGGTGAGCCAGTGGACCTGCTGGAAGGCCGCGTGGCAGTGCAGCGCACGGCCTTTGTCTTGAAGAAGATGTCGCCCGAACGCACGGAGGATGACTTCCCTGCGCTCGCCATCGCTGGCAATGGCAACGGCTACCTGGTGTATCAGAGTTTCACGCCGGGCATTGATCGCGATGAGCGGGCACAGCGCTGGGAGAAGGAGCCGGAGGATTTCGCCTTCCTTGCCAAGCCAGTCGGCGGCGACCAACTCTGGCTGCATCTGCGCAAAACGAACCAGTGGGAGGAAGAGCGCATCGCTGTGACAGAAACCGGCCGCGACATCTACAAGTCCGCCGTCACGCTGGATGGCAAGGACGGTGCCTGGATCGTGTGGAGCGAGCGAGTGGAGGGCAATTTTGAAGTTTTTGCGCGGCATTTCACCAACGGTGCACTCGGCAAGCAGGAGAACGTTTCCGCCTCTCCCGGCAACGATCTTTGCCCCGTGGCGGCGACTTCGAGCAAGGGCGCGGTGACGGTGGCATGGATGGCATCGAAAGACGGCAGGTTTGAAATCCGCGCCCGCGCACTCACCGGCGGAGCCTGGGGCGACACGCAGACGCTTTCCAAGAGCGGCGGCAACTGCTGGAATCCCGCCATCGCCGCTGATCCGCGTGCGGACGGTTCCGGCCAGCGTACCGTCGTCTGGGACAGCTATGACAAGGGGGATTACGATGTGTGGATGTGCGTGCTCGGCGGTGATGCGCTCAAGCCGATGCCAGTGGCGAATTCGCCGGACTACGAAGCCCGCGCCTCCGTGACCTATGACGCACAGGGCCGCGTGTGGATCGCCTTTGAAAAGAGCGACCCGACCTGGGGCAAGGACTGGGGCGCTTACGATGGTGGCGACGGCATCGGCTTGTATCGCAATCGCGAAATCGGCCTCGCGGTGTGGGACGGAGCCGCATGGCAGGAGCCGCAGGGCAGCGTGGCCGATGCGTTGCCGGGTGGTGTCATGAAGGGCAAAGGAAAAAAAGGCCGTGGAGCCGATGCGACCACGCCAGCACCGCCGAAAAGCCCCGAAGTTCCCGATGGCGTGGCCTTCCTCCAACCTGCGCTGCGCAAGGGCGCACCTGGAGCCCATGCGGAAGCCACCGGCCCGCAGACCTACAACAACCTCGGCCGCATTCTCTGCGATGCCGAGGGCCGCATCTGGCTCATCGCCCGCACGCGCCTGAACAGCTTTCGCGGCCCGGTGGGCAGCACCTGGGGCAGCGTGGCAGCCTATCTCGACGGCGGCCAGTGGGTCGGCCCCATTACGATCCCGCACAGCGACAACTTGATCTACAACCTGCCCGCGCTCGCCGCCGGACCGAAGAATCTCTTCGTGGCGCACAGTAGCGACCACCGCATGGACCGCATGAACGTGTACAATCAGGCGAAGAACCCGAAAGGCAAAGGCGGCAACGCCTCGTTGGACTCCAGCATGGATCCCTTCGACAACGATGTCTATTTCAGCCGCCTGCAAGTCACTGGCGAGGTCAAACCGGCCGCGTTGAAACCGCTTGCCGAAGTTCCGAATGCCGACGCACAGCCCAGCCAGCGCACTATAGCCGAGCGTGCTGAACTGAGCGCGATTCGCGGCTATCGCACGAACGTGGCGGGCAAAGAACTGC
>JBDNIB010001030.1:0-3891 GCA_041688535.1 Prosthecobacter sp. | reverse complement strand
GATGGAAGTGCATCCAGCAGGAAAGATGGGCAGTTGGATCTGGGGCATGCAGTGAAGATGCGCAAAAATCCAAATCGCGCGAGGTTCGACTCAAAGGTTTTCCAACAGCCTCCGCATCATCCCTGGTTCCTTCGGCCCGAGATCAGGATGTCTGAGACTTGATTTTTGATACGCTCCAATGTCGTCGAATGAACTCGTTAGGCTCAATAATGCTTCCCGAATCGGGATTCACCCCGATTGTCATTTCGTACGCAACCTCAACTGGCTCCGCGCCCGGCGGCTCATTGATCTCCTGAGTAGTGTAATCATCCAAAAGTTTGATGTGATCGCTTTGGTATTCCTCGGCCTCCTTCAGGAGAGCCGCCTCAGCACTCTGTTCGTCAGGCGCTGAACAAATTGTCGTTCGGCGCTCGAACTTTGGAAGCGTCGTGCCCGTCGCCTCCCAGTGGTAAATCGCCGTCATTGAATACCAGGGCATCGTATCTTTTTGGTAGAGCAGTTGGATGAGACACAAAAGCGTGGGTTTTGTGCCTGTGTTGCGCCATACTCCACATTCGCTTGGCGATGTCCAGTTTCACGCGGCGTCACGGCGGGGATCAGACTGATCCTCCCTCCTGGCGTGATGAGAGGGCTGGCGAAGTGCTCCGGCCCGCAGAAAACCATTCGTCATTCGTCATTCGTCATTCATCATTGCCCCATGGCTCAGGCAATCATGAATCCCGAGGAGGTCCGGCGCTTTGCGCAGGAACTGAAACGTTTCAACACGGACATGCAGCAGCGTGCCACGGCGCTGCAAAGCCGCTTTTCCTCGCTCGGCGAGACCTGGCAGGACGCCGAGCATGAAAAATTTGCCGGGGAATTCACCACTACGATGAAGGCGATCAAAAAATTCATGGAGCTCTCCGAGCAGCACACGCCGTTCCTGCTGCGCAAGGCCCAGCGCATCGAGGACTACCTCGGCCAGCGCTGATCCGGCGGTTACTTTCCCTTTGTTACCTTTTTCCAGATGGCTGACCAAGCACGCATCTCCAATCTCGACGTTATCGAGGCATTTCGCTCCGCGTTGGTGGTGTTCATCGGTAAGACCCGGCAGGCGCTGGATGCCACGCAGGATGCGGTGAAAAAAAACCGCGCTTGGCTCCAGACGGAGCAGCCTGCGTTCTGGTCCGCGCAGATTCGCCAGCGGCAGAAAAAGCTGGACCAGGCACAGCAGGAGCTGATGAGCGCCCGCCTGTCCGATTTTGTGGAAAACCCTGCCGTGCAGCAAATGGCCGTGCGCAAGGCCCGTACCGCGCTGGAGGAGGCGCAGGGCAAGCTGGATCGCACCAAAGGCTGGGCGCGTGAATATGAACGCAGCGTCGATCCGCTGGCCAGGAAGCTCGATTCCCTGCGCGATTTCATCGACACGGATCTCGCTCTCGCCACCGCGCATCTCGTCGAAATCCAGAAAATTCTCGACGCCTACCGTGAAACGCCCGCGCCAGCGGCCAGCCCTGAAACTGCCCCATGAATTTGATCCAAAACGCCCGCGAACTCTCCGAGCACTGGCACGCCACCAAGGCGCATTGGCGCGACGCCAAAGCGCTGGAATTTGAAAAACGCTATCTGGAGCCGCTGCCCGGCCTCATTAATAAATCCGGCGCGGCCATGAACGAAATCGAAGTCCTCCTCAAAAAGATCCGCAAAGACTGTGAGCAACCCTACTGACCTCCGCGCCTCGCGCATTCTTTCCCTCCATACTGGACTGCGCGACGCCATTGGCGATTTCGTGCGGCGCAGCGAGCAGATCGCCCGCGAAAGCCGCGCGCGGCGTTACACGGCGGAGCAGAACCACCTCCAGGAGATCGAGGCGTTTGACGCCCAGGCCGGCAGCGACGTGGGCGAGACGGCTGTGCAGTGGGACGCGCACGCCGAGACCATCCATGCACGGCATGCGGCACGCACCACGGCGTTTCAGCAATATAAAGACCGCATCAAGCGTGATCTGCCCGTCATGATCCAGAAGGAGCGCGAGCGCTGGCTGGGCAGGCAGCAGATGCGCCGCATTCAGGCCGATACGCAGCGCAAACAAAAGCTGCAGCAGGCGCAGGTGACGGCCAGCACGCTGCTGGCACGCCTCGATAGTGCCAAGGACCGGCTGCTCGCTGTTTTGAAGGCCACTGGTGACCGTCTCAGCCGCCAGGGAACAGTGCAGCCTGCCGCTGGGCTGACGCTGGCGGACTTGCCCGCCCGGGTTGAAGACATCGAGCAGCAGGCGCAGGACCTCGAAGCCCAGCTTGCCGCCGGGAAAACCTCGGGATTGCTCAAATTTTTCTCCAAACCCAGCGTGGATCTACGGCAGCTCAGCGCCGCAGTGCTGGATTACGAGACCTGTGTCGAGGAGGTGAACGCCGCCCAGGAAGCCGCCAATGCGCAGGCCCAGGCGGAGTACGAAGCCGTGGACCTGCAAGTCACCGCAGAGTGGAACCGCGCGGATGAAGTGGCGGAAAAATACCGCGCAGCAATGCTGAAACGGCTCGCCACGCAAATTCCCGCCTGTCTGGCCCGCAACGAGCGCCTGCTACAGCGCAATCTGCAACGCCATGAGGCGCAAAAAGCCGCCGGTCTAGCCGCCTTGAGCGATCCCGTCACGCAGCAGCGGCAGCAGATGATCGCGAAGCATGCCGCCGCGCTGGCCGCGTTGGACGCAACTGCGAAGCAGCGCTGGGATGACCTGCTGGCGGAATGGCAGGGCAAAATCCCGCCGCTGCTCACTGCCGTGGACGAGGTGCGGCAGGATGCCGCCACCCAACTGAAGGCATGGAGCGCGGACTACCAGCCCGCCGCCGCTTTTCCGCGCGCTTGCCGTTTCGGGCAAATCGATCTCGATTTAAGCGCTGCGGCGGCACTGTTTGAAAAGGAAACACCCTTCAGTCTCGCCGGACACGAACGCATCGCATTGCCACTGACGCTGATGTTTCCGCAGGAAGGCTGTCTACTACTCGAAACGGATGACAGCGGCGGCAAGTGGGTCGCTGAGGCGATGAACGGCATCATTTTCCACCTGCTGGAGCTGGCACCGCCGGGGAAGGCGGCGTTCACGATCATTGATCCCGTCGGTCTCGGTCAAAACTTCGCCGGGCTGATGCATCTGGCCGATTACGAGCCGGCACTGATCAACCGCCGCATCTGGACGCAGCGGGATCACATCGAGGAGCGCCTAGCCGAGCTGAACGAGCACGTCGAAAAGGTCATCCAGATGTATTTGCGCAACGAATACGCCAGCATCACCGAGTACAACGAGCAGGCTGGCAGTGTGGCGGAGAAATACCATTTCCTGGTCATCGCTGGACTGCCCGCGAACTTCACGGAGACGGCGATGGCGCGGCTGAAAAGCATCGTCAGCAGCGGCGCACGCTGCGGGGTGTTCACGCTGATTCATTGGGACCGGCGGCAGCCGCTGCCGGAAGGTCTGAGCGCGGAGGATTTGCGCAAAAATAGCGTCCGCCTCGTCGGTGAAAAGGGTGTGGTGAGCTTCGGTGGCATCAACACGCTCACGCTCGATCCCGCACCACCGGACGCCATCGCGGCGGACCTCGCGCATCAGATCGGCAAGGCCAGCATCGACTCAAACCGAGTGCAGGTGCCGTTCTCCGTCGTCGCCCCGCAGGAAATGTGGACGGAGAGCACCACGAGCGAGCTGCGCATCGCCATCGGCCGCACCGGGGCCACCAAGCTGCAATACCTCGCCATCGGCAAAGGCACCCGCCAGCACGCGCTGCTGGCCGGCAAGACCGGCTCCGGCAAATCGACGCTGCTGCACATCATCATCACCAATCTCGCGCTGACGTGCAGCCCGGACGAGGTGGAGTTCTACCTGATAGACTTTAAAAAAGGCGTCGAGTTCAAGTG
>JBDNIB010001029.1:0-4401 GCA_041688535.1 Prosthecobacter sp. | reverse complement strand
TCATGATGCGGAACGAGCGCAGAATGCGGTCATTGACGAGCGTTTCGAGCGCCAGCCAGCGTGTTTGTTTGCGTGCTTCGGCACCGAGCGCCACCCAGGACTCGTGCCGCCGCCAAAGCTGGTCTCGCATGGACTCCGCCAGTTCCAAGCGCGTGATGGGACGACCATAAACCTCCGCCGCGTAGCCGCCGCCCTCCCCTTCTGGAGATGATCCCCTGCCCGTCATCAAATAGGCATGCAGCGGCCCTTTGCAGGCATACAAATCCGTGAACAGGTAGCAGGCGGCGACGAAGTAGAGCGCGAAGCGCCAAGGGAAACCGTTCATGCCGATTGCATCACATGACCGTTGGCGCGGCCTCTACCTCGGGGCGTTTGCTTTTGCTGAAGCGGATGTCTTCGGCGCGCTCGATGAAGATGGTGTCTTCGCAGATGTTTTTGGCGTGATCACCGACGCGCTCCAGGAAACGAGCGACGAAGATGAGGTGGATGTAGCCTTCGAGGCCGGTGTGATGCGACTCCATGACGGCGATCAGATCGCTGTCGAGGGCCTTCTCTGCGGCATCGAGTTCCTTGTCGAGCTTGCGCGCAGCGGCAGCTTTTTCGACATCGGCTTCGAGGAAGGCGTCGAGGCTGGCGCTGAGGTTGCGATCGCAAAGTGAATAGACCGGCTGGATGAGTTTGATCTCGGCGAACTCGGGCAGGTTGTTGATGAGGCGGGCGCGTTTGGCGATGCCGCAGGCCTGATCGGAGATGCGTTCGAGATTGTTCGCGACGCGAATGGTGCCCATGACGAGGCGCAGATCGTGAGCGGTGGGCTGAAATTTCACCAGGATGTGCATGCCCAGCTTATCGACGGCTTTTTCGAGATCGTTCACATCCTGATCGGCGGCGATGGCGGCGTTGCAGAGATCGGTGTCACGCTCAAGGAGGCCGCGCATGGCGCAGGCGAGATTTTTGCGCGCCATGCTGGACATGGAGAGGACATCGCTGCGGAGTTTCTCCAGGGAGTGATTGAAGGTCGAGAGGATGTGTTCTTGCATGAGGGTGACGATGGGGATGTTACAATGGGCCGGCCGGAGATTCGAGGGCGAATTTGTGCTGATCCGCCACTTCCACCGAGGCGGCTGAACCTTTGGGCTCACGATGCGTGCGACGGCAGAAGTCGTCGTAACTGATGATTTCAAAGCTGCCGTCGAGATTCTCCACGGCGGCAGTGAGGGATTCGACCCAGTCGCCGGAGTTCAGGTAATGCGTAGCGCCAACGAGCTTGTTGGCCGGCCGGTGGATGTGGCCGCAAATGATGCCGATGCAGTGCCGCTGGCGGGCGAGTTTTTGCAACTGCTCCTCGTAGTCCCCCACGGCGCTGACGGCAGCTTTCACCTTGTGCTTGATCCAGGCGCTGAAGGAAAAGTTGTCTTTGCCGCGCAGGTGGCGGTAGCCGTTGTAGAGGCGGTTGATGCGCAGGAGCATGTTGTAGCCGATGCCGCCAAGTTTAGCGATCCAGGCGTGGTTGGTGGTGACGGCGTCGAAGCCGTCGCCATGCACCACCAGGTAGTCACCGCGTGGCGTGTGGTGGATGTGCTCGTTGGTGATGCTGAAGTTTTCGAGCTGGATGGGAATGAACCGCTCCAGGATGTCGTCGTGATTGCCCCGCAGGTAGATGATCTCAGTGTTCTCTTTTTCCATCTTGCGCAGGACGGTGCGGATGAAGCCGGTGTGGCTTTTGTTCCAGCCGCCGAGGCTGCGGAGATGCCAGGCGTCAATGATGTCGCCATTGAGTACGAGTTTGTCGCACAGGCAGTTGCGGATGAAGTGCGAGGCTTGCGCCGCTTTGCAGTCCGGCATGCCGAGATGCACATCGGAGATGAAGATGGTCTTGACGCGCAGCTTGGTCTTGCCGCTGGGACCGGCTGGGGTTTCTGCGGTATCGCTCATGGTGTGCCGGGGGCGGAAGGTTGCATCACGGCCTGAAGTTCCTGCTCAAACTGCTCAATCACCCGCTCCCAACCAAGGTCAAACGCAGTTTGCCGGGCAGCGGCACGCACTGCCGCATCATTCCAGGCGGCGGCTGCCACACGCGTTTGCTCAAGGAAGTGCGCCTCGTCGGCAAAATCTGCGAGCCAGCCATTGGCGCCGGAACGCATTAGTAAATGCGGCGCGGCGTAATCAAAGGCAACGACGCCGAGACCGGCGGCCATGGCTTCGAGCACGACGTTGCCGAAAGTTTCGCTGATGCTGGGAAACAGAAACACATCTCCCGAGGCATAATGTGCCGCCAGATCCACCCCAATCCGTGCACCGGCATAATGAAACTCGGGATGTTCCTCTCGTAGCGGAGCTAAACGTGGCCCCTCACCGACGAAAACCATGCGTGCCGCAGGCTGCACCTCACGAAAGGCGGCGAAAGCACGCACGGCGAGTTCCAGATTCTTTTCAGCGGCGATGCGACCGACGTAAATCGCCACCGGCGTCGTTTCATCCGCGCCCCACTCCGCCCGCAGGGCCGTACTGCGATGTGTGGGGTCAAACAACGCAGTGTCCACACCACGGCCCATGATACCGACGTTGTGGATGCCCCACTGCTCCAGCATGGTCGCGGTGTCACTGGAGGGCGTGAGCGTGCGTGCCGTGTGATTGTGAATGGTGCGCAACACTCCCTGCGCCAGGGTTTCCATGCCGGGCAGATGATAGTCTTCGAGGTAGGACTGGAAATTCGTGTGAAAGCCGGATACCACGGGGATTTCACGCTTTGACGCAGCACGAATGGCCGCGATGCCCATGATGGTCTCCGTCGCCACATACAAGACATCGGGCCGAAAGGAGTCGAAAATCTCGATCATCTGACGTGCGGAGGCGAAGCCCATGCGCAGACCGGGATAACCAGGCAGCGGCAGGGCGTGCATCACCTCACGCTTCAGGCCAGCGGCGTCCGTACCCGCCACGGTGGTGACGACCCGTACCACGTTGCCACGACGCTCCAAGCCTTCGCCCAAGGTGTTGAGCGTGCGCGCCACACCGTTGATGTCCGGCGGAAACGTGTCTGTGACGATGAGAACCCGCATGAGTTGTTGGCAAAATAAGATGAGCTGGCGGATAATGCAGCAGGGTGCCACCGCCAACCTTGCTTGCGTGACGAAAATGACACTATCAGGCCCCTATCACAGAGCAAGTTGGTTGCCATGTGACAGCTTCGTCACCATCATGGAGTTGCCGAAAACACCGCCACCCAGCATCAACGTGCCACCCCATGAGCAAAATATTGATCGTCGAAGATGACGCCGACATCGCCGAACTCATCGCCCTGCATCTCACGCGCGAAGGGCATGAGGCGACCTGCATTACCAATGGCCTACAGGCGCTGCCCGCCGCTCTGGGGCAGGCACCGGAGCTCATTGTGCTGGATTTAATGCTCCCCGGCCTGGATGGGGTGCAGATTTTCAAGCGACTGCGGGCTGACACGCGCACCACGAGCATTCCGGTCATCATCCTCACTGCGAAAGCTCAGGTGAATGATAAGATCGCCGGTCTGGAACTCGGCGCGGATGATTACCTCACCAAACCTTTCAGCCCGCGTGAGCTGTGCCTGCGCATCAACGCTATCCTGCGCCGTGTGACAAAGGTGACGCACGTTTCCGAGCTGCAGTGCGGCCGTTTCATGCTGGACCGTAAAAACATGAAAGTGTTTCTGGATGGCACGTCGCTTGACCTGACGACCACGGAGTTCAAACTACTGACCACACTCATGGAAAATCCTGCCACCGTACACACCCGCGCCGACCTGCTGCGTGAAGTCTGGGGCTACAGCGCCGAAGTAGCCACGCGCACCCTCGACACGCACATCAAGCGCCTGCGTGAAAAACTCGGCGCAGCGGGCAGCCACATCATCACCATTCGCGGCACCGGGTTTCAGTTTCAGCAGGATGCGCCTGAAGCGACCGCCCCATGACGCCACTCAGCCTCGTTCTCGCGCTCCTACTCGCTGGCGTTTTACTGGCGTGGCTGCGGCGTGAACGACGGTGGGTGAAGCGCTGGGAGAGCGTGGCCAAAGCCATCGGCCTGCGGGCGCGTGACGCGGAGCAACTGCCTGCCGTGGCGGCGGGCCTAGTTCTCGCCCGCCAACAGGCCGAGCAGTTGGCGGAGCAGCGGCAGGTGTTTGAAACCTTGCTGGATGAAATCAGCCAGGGGCTGGTGCTGGTGGATGAGCATCTGCGGGTGCGGTATGCGAACCAGACATTAAAAACCATGCTTCACCGCCTGGAGAGTCGGCCGGGGCGTGCCTTGATCGAGGAGGTGCGCGACCATCAAATCGCTGACTTGGTGCAGGAGGCGCTGACAGAAAGACGCCACACCACGCGGCGCATCCAGATACTGCCATCTGCGGTCGGTGCGGGCACAGACCTC
>JBDNIB010001028.1:0-14046 GCA_041688535.1 Prosthecobacter sp. | reverse complement strand
TTCAGCATGTGGATGGCCGGTGGTGGCTTCAAAAAAGGTCACGTTCATGGCGAGACCGACGAATTCGGCCACAAGGCCGTCATCGACGAAGTGAAGCACTACGACTACCACGCCACGCTGCTGAAGACCTTCGGCCTCGACCACACCAAGCTCACCTACAAGCGCAACGGCCTCGCCGCCTCGCTCACCGACAATCAGGGCGCGAAGGTGGTGGATGGCTTGCTCGCCTAGTTTGCGATCTGCACGCAACTGTCATGACCGCCGCCGACCCGAATCCGCAGAACCGGTCGGCGACATGGAAGTGGACGATTTGCGGCCTGCTGCTGCTCGCCTCGGCGATCAACTACATGGACCGCCAGACGCTGGCGAACGCGGCGGTGCGCATCACGAAGGAGTTTCAGCTTTCGCAGGAGCAGTATGGCAACATCGAGGCCGTGTTCGCCTACGCCTTCGCGGCGGGTTCGATCGTGTTTGGCTGGCTGGCGGACCGCTTCTCGGTGCGCTGGCTCTACGCCATCGTGCTGACGATGTGGTCGATCGCCGGACTGATGACGGGTTTTGTACACAACGAGCAGGAACTGCTGTGGTGCCGCATGGCGCTCGGATTCTTCGAGGCCGGGCACTGGCCCTGCGGCATCCGCACCACGCGGGCGCTGCTCGATGCCCGGGAGCGTTCACTCGGCAATAGCGTGCTGCAGAGCGGCACGTCCGTCGGCGCGATCATCACGCCGCTGATCATGAGCGTTCTCATGACTTCCGAACTCGGCAGTTGGCGCACGGCGTTTCAAGTCATCGGCGTCATCGGCTTTGCGTGGCTTTTTTTGTGGTTCGCTCTCGTGCGCAAGGCAGACTTGCCTGCGCCCGTTCGACTCAGTCAATCCGCCGACCAGGGCGATGGCGCCAGCTTCTGGAGTCTGATCTTTAGCCGACGCATGGCCGTCATCTTATTCGTCATCGCCTGCATCAACACGACCTGGCAGATCCTGCGTGCGTGGCTGCCGAAAATCCTGCAGGAAGGACGCGGCTACGCGGAATCCGAGACACTCTACTTCACCTCGGCTTGGTACATCGCGACGGACGTCGGCTGCCTCGGCGCGGGTGCGCTCGCGGTGTGGCTGGGCCGGCGCAAACTCTCCGTGCATGCCGCACGCGTGATCGTCTTTGCGGGCTGCGGCGCCTTGTGCGCCACCTGTGCGATCACACCGTGGCTCGACAAAGGCTGGGTACTGCTCGCTACGCTGCTGCTTTCCGGTGCCGGAGCGCTCGGCGTGTTTCCGCTGTATCACGCCTTCACGCAGGATCTTTCGGGGCGTCATCAAGGCAAGATCACTGGCATCGCCGGTGTCGTCGCTTGGGTGCTGCCCGCACAGGCGCAGAAGCTCTTCGGGGCGCTCGCGGATCGCACGCATTCCTTCGATCAAGGCCTCCTGCTCGCCTCTTTCCTTCCGCTGATCGCCACACTGCCGCTGTGGCGGTTCTGGGAGAATAAACCGGACACCGCCCGCACGCCATGAACCCGACACCCTGGTCACGTCGTTCCTTTTTGCTCGGCAGTGTCGCGGCTGCGAACGCATCGCATGCAGCGGCCGCTCCAGCGCGCAAAAAGATCGCGCTCATCGCCACCGCCGTGTTTGAGAAATCGCACGCTCAGCACTTCATCGACCGCTTTGCGCTCGGCTATGCTTGGGCCGGTGAGTGGCGGAAGCCGGAGGTCGAACTCGTTTCGCTCTATGTCGATCAATTCAACGATGACGACCTCGCCCGTGGCCGCTCGAAGCGCTACGGCATTCCGATCCACCAGAGCATCGCCGATGCGCTCACGCTCGGCACCGGCAAGCTAGCCGTCGATGGCGTCGTCATCATCGGCGAGCACGGCGACTATCCAGTGAACGAAAAAGGCCAGACGCTCTACCCGCGCTTCGAGTTCTTTAAAGAAGTGGTCAAGGTCTTCGAAGCCAGCGGACGCAGCGCACCTGTCTTCAACGACAAGCATCTCTCCACGGACTGGAAGCGCTGCGTCGAGATGGTCGCCGATTCGAAGCGTCTGAAATTCCCGTTTCTCGCGGGTTCTTCATTGCCCGTCACGCGACGTCTTCCCGCGATCGATCTGCCCTGGGGCACGCCGCTGTCTGAAAGCGTCTGCGTCGGCTACGGCGGTGTCGAGAAATACGACTTTCACGGCCTCGAAACCGCCCAGTGCATGTCCGAGCGTCGTCGCGGCGGCGAAGTCGGCATCACGAGCGTGCGTGCTTTGCGCGATGACCGAATGTGGCAGCACGTCGCCGGTTTGAAGCAAACGCAGCGCCTTCTTCTCGCCGCGCTGAGCCGCAGCCACACCTTGCCCGTGAAAGAAGGCTATCCATCAGATGCGATCAGCTTCGACTGGGCGCGCCGCAACTTCCCCGACGCCTACGCCTACTTCATCGAACACCGCGACGGCTTCCGCACCACGCTCTTCATGCTTGGCATTCGCGACTTCAATTACGCCGGCCTCAACAGCGAAACGGGCGAGATCACCTCCTGCCAGATGTACCTTCCGATGCCGGGTTCAAGTGCAACCACAGCAGACTTCTTCAATCCGCTTGTTCATCACATCGAGCGCATGGTGCTCGACAATCGCGCGCCTTATCCCATCGAACGCACGCTGCTCACCTCCGGCATGGTCATCGCCGCTGTTGAATCGTTGTATCGGGATAGCGAAGTCATCGATACCCCCGAGATGGAAGTGCGGTACACGGCACCTCAGGAAGCCACTTTTTGGCAAGAGTGACGTAACCTGCATGGATAGGCGCAAGACCGACGTTTTATGCACACATGAAAGCACTGCTATTCTTTCTGCTGTTCTCCGTCAGCGCCCTCGCGGCGAAGCCGAACATCGTCTTCATCTTTGTCGATAACTTCGGAAACGGCGATCTCGGCTGTTTCGGGTCCAAGCTGCATCGCACCCCAAACGTGGATAAGCTGGCGGCGGAGGGGACGAAGTTCACCAGTTTCTATGTGGCCAGCGGTGTCTGCACGCCGAGTCGGGCGGCGCTGATGACGGGTTGTTATCCGCGCCGGGTGAACATGCATGTGAGCGACACTGGCGGCGCGGTGCTGCAGCCGGTGGCGCACAAGGGGCTGAATCCGGCTGAAACGACCATCGCGGAAGTGATGAAAGGCGCGGGTTATGCGACGATGTGCATTGGTAAATGGCACTTGGGCGACCAGCCGGGATTTTTACCGACGAAGCAGGGGTTCGATGATTTTTTTGGCATCCCCTACAGCGATGACATGACGAAGGATAAGAAGCCCGATGTGTGGCCGGAACTGCCGTTGATGCACGGCGAAAAGGTGATCGAAGCACCGGCTGATCGTGTTCATCTGGTGAAACGCTGCACGGAGGAGGCGGTAAGGTTCATCGAGAAGCATGCGGCGGAGCCGTTTTTCCTCTATGTGCCGCACACGATGCCTGGATCGACGCAACATCCGTTTTCGAGTGTGAACTTTCGCGGTAAGAGCGCCAATGGCGAGTATGGCGACTCGGTGGAAGAGCTGGACTGGAGTACCGGCGAGATCATGGCCGCGTTGAAGCGATTGAAATTGGATGACAACACGCTCGTGGTCTGGACCTCGGACAACGGTGCCCCACGCCGCAATCCGCCGCAGGGCAGCAACGCGCCGTACAGCGGCTGGGGCTACGATTGCAGTGAAGGGGCGATGCGCATGCCCTGCATCATGCGCTGGCCGGGAAAAATCGCCGCTGGTGCGGTGAATGACGCGCTGTGCTCCACGATGGACATGCTGCCGACCTTTGCGGCGCTGGTGGAGGCCAAAGCGCCCGCGCAAAAAATCGACGGCCATGACATTCGCCCGATCTTGTTCGATGCAGCAAGCACCAAGTCGCCCTGGGATGACGATGGCTTCTGCTACTACCGCATGGAGCAGCTCCAGGCGGTGCGAGCCGGTGATTGGAAGCTCTACCTGCCGCTCGCGGGCAAATTCGCCAATTTGCAGCGCAAGGGTGAGCCGGCGAAACTGGGACTCTATGACGTGCGGCATGATGTCAGTGAACAACATGAGGTTTCCGCCGAGCATCCCGACGTGGTCGAGCGGCTCAGCAAGCTGGCTGAAACAGCGCGTGCTGACGTTGGTGATGTGGACCGGCCAGGAAGCGGCCAGCGCGAGGCCGCCTTCGTGGAGAAAGCGGCGGCGCTCTTGCCTTGAATGCAATCGCCTGCTGTGATGTGGCATGACTCGTGGCAATCGCTCCCTCAGCATCCTGATTTTCGTCATCTTCGGCGGCATCATCGTGCCGTTCGTGATCTGGGGCGCGCGGTTTGATGCGGCGCTGAGTCTGGAAGGGACGCGCGAGTGGTTGGAGGGCTATGGTAACTGGGCTTGGCTGGCGGGCATTGTACTGTTGATCGCGGACATCGTGCTGCCGGTGCCTTCGACGGTGGTGATGTCGGCGCTGGGCTGGATGTATGGCTGGTGGCTTGGCGGCTTGATCAGCGCCGCAGGTTCGTTTCTAGCAGGCGCGGTGGCCTACGTGGCTTGCCGCTGGCTGGGACGCGGTGCGGCGCGCTGGATCGCGGGTGAAAGCGGCCTGCGGCGTGCTGAGGAGATTTTTGCGACGCGCGGCGGCTGGCTGGTGGCGCTGTCACGCTGGATGCCGGTGCTGCCGGAGGCGGTGGCCTGCCTCGCGGGGCTGGCGCGCATGCCGCCGCGCGTGTTTTTTCCTGCGCTGGCCTGCGGCTCGGTGCCGGTGGGTTTTGCCTTCGCGTTGATCGGCCATCTCGGTCATGACGAGCCTGTGTTGGCCATCATCTTGAGCTGCGCCGTCCCCGTTCTGCTCTGGCTGGCGGCGGCGCGGGTGCTGCGGCGTTAAGGCATCTCGCTCAAACCAGCAGCCTGGGCCGCAAGGCGCGCGTGCTTGATCATTTCACGACGGATGAGCCACAGACTGAGCGGAATGAACACTGCGCCGATGCTGATCCCCACTGCGCCAAGAATCAGCAGTGTGTGCAACCCGGCGGCCATCAAAATTGACGCCACGATGAACCATAGCAGCAGGTTCCATCCCAGACTGCGCCGGATGCGCAGGATCAAGCGCACGCGCGTGAGGCAGCGGCCGTCGGCGTGATATTCCGTCACGCTTAAATAGGCGCGTGACAGCTCCGCCGACGGCCAGGCTTCGAGATCAAACCAGCGCCAGCCATCATCCTCGCGGTAGAGGATGTGCGCAGCCTTCAGTGTCTTGCGCAGCTCCTCTAACCAGACATCACGCGTGCAGCCAGTGTCGCTCCAAAAGCGCAGTGTGCCGAGCGTGAGCGCCGTTTTATGCGGGCGGCTGGGCGGCATGATGTCCGGCAGCAGGGGCTGCCAGCTTGGCCGTGCGCCGAGGCTGAGCATGCCGCGCAGCCGCGCCCATTCACGCACGATGGGCTGCCAGAAACTCAGCCAGCAGAGCAACACGCGGTTACGCAAGCCGTGCAGACACGCGGCGGCAGCATTGCGCGAACTCACTCGCCATGCGGACCACAACGCGAACAGCAGCAGCGCTGCCGCGATCCAGGGCTGCTGCAACACGAGTGCGAGCAGCAGCAGCGCGATCCACAGCAGTCCGGTGAACCATTCCCACCAGCGGAACGACGATGACGCGTAGATCACCTGAAACGCGCCATGGCCGAACGGGCCGTGAAAAATGCTGCCCTCCACCGGATGATCCGCTGGCAACTGGTCGCCATAGATGCCGCCGCGCCAGCGTGCGCCGCCCAGTGGGCCAAAGCGTGCGGGATGCGTCTTCATCAGCAGCGCCTCAGCGTGGCCGTAACCGCGTTGTTGGTTCAAATACGCCTGCACCGTGAAGCGGCGGTGATGCCACACCATCGCCCCTGGCACAAAACGCAACACGCCGTGCTCGCGGAGCCGCCAGCACACGTCCACATCATCGCCCGCAGTTTTGAACTCAGCGCGGAAACCACCGATGCGCTCTAGCGTGGCTTTGCGGATCGCCAGATTGCAGCCAGGCAGGTGCTCGGCCTCGGTGTCGTTCAGCAGCACATGCGCGGGCGCTCCGGGAGCGGCGGCCACCACGCGTTCGATGTGATTGCGTGGCGGCGGCGGAATGTTCGGCCCGCCTGCGGCCACGACGGTCTCATCGTTGAAAGCTTGGCTCAAATGCAGCAGCCAGTCACGCTGCGCGATGCAGTCATCGTCCGTGTAAGCGAGAATGGAACCCGTGGCGAGCTGCGCGCCCAGATTGCGCGCCACGCTGAGTCCGGCGTGCTCTTGAAACTGGTAGTGAACCCGCGCAAAATTTTTGGCGATCGCCGCCGTGGCGTCGCTTGATCCATCATCGATCACCCAAACCCCGTAGTCAGGGTAATTCAGCGCCATCAACGATTCGAGGCAGGCGGGCAAGGTGTAGCCGCCATTGTGGGTGCAAACGATGACGGAAATACGCGGCGGGGGGGCTGGCGGAGCGAGTGGGGAATCGAACCCGCGCATCCATTCACAGGCAGGCCGCTCATTTCTCTCGCTATCCACGATGCCAAAGCGCCAGTCGGTGACTGCCCGACCGCCGCGCTGCCATTCATCGGTGTAAGCAAACCACACACCGCCTGCGGTGCCGCCACGCAGCAGACAATCATGCTGCCAGCGCATGACCTCGGCCTGTTTTTCCGCTCCATGTGCGGCCACATCGAGACCAAACTCGGTGATGAGCAGCGGCTTGTTGCCTGCGAGATTGTGCAGACGTGCCAGGCAGGCACTGAACGCCTCTCGCGTCTCGAGATACACGTTCACCGCCAGGAAGTCCGCATTGCGTGGCACGAGATACTCGGTGGACGGATAGGTGGCATAGCTGACGAGCGTCTGCGGCGCATGCTGCCGCGTGATGGTGATCAGCTTCTCGACGAAATCCCGCACCCGCTGCGGTCCCATCCAGCGCACCAGCGTTTTTTCGATCTCGTTGCCGACGAGAAACGCCGCGATGCAGGCATTGCCACCGAATTCCTTGGCCGCAGCCGCGATGCGCTCCTCAATGTGCCGGCACAGTGCGCTATCAGATAAAAAATCGACGTGATCGGTCCAAGGAATGCCGACAAACAGCCGCAGGCCATGCGCTTCAGCCTCACGCAGCACGGTTGGAGTGGGCAGCTCGTAAATTCGCAGCGTGTTGCAGCCGAGGGAGGCGATGTGGCGCAGGTCTTCGGCCAGCCGTGGGTCCTCGGGGAACGGCTCGTCGCGTGAATTCGGTTTGAACGGGCCGTAGCTGACGCCACGCATGAAAAACGGCGTGCCATCGGCCAGTTGCAGAAATTTCCCCGCTGTCACGACTCGCGCCATGGGAGTCACGGGCGAAGGGTCGGGGAACGGCGAAGTGGCAGACATGCGAAGGGCGAAGATGAATCACAGACGCGCCCAAGGCCAGCCGGATTCGGCATGCGCTGCAATCAGGGCTGTTTTTCCGGTGGCTCCGCAGGCGTGTCCTTGACTTCCATCTCCACCCAGCCGTCGCCCTCACGCTCAATGCGGCAGCTGTTGACGATGAAAACAAGGAGCAGGCCGATGATCGCGACACTGGCCTCCAGAATGAACGGCGTGGTGAAGAAGGCGAACAAGTAGGCCAGACCCTGTCCCACGATCTCCCGCACAGTTTCATTGATATAAGCAGCCACCGCGACGGCCACCACGAAGGCCAGCGACCAGATCAGTGTTTCCAGCCACCAGTGTGACTGCTTTGCAGGAGGATTGTCAGGCGCAGGCATGGGAAATCAGTCGATGCGCTCCGTTTTGCGCACAAAAATAGGTCCCGTTTGCGCTGGTTGTGCGGCGACTTGGGAGGCGGGTTTTGCCACCACCACCTCGGGCTCATCGTCTTCCACCGGCAGCGCTTTCAACGCCGCAGGCTCCACCTGGCTCTGTGTTTCCGCCACATGCATGCCCCACATGGCCGCACCGGTGAGGATGATCACAAAGACCACGATGGCCGCTGGCAGCGGCGATTTGATGGACCGCACACGACTTGCGGCAGGCGCGGTGATGCGTTCTGTCCGCTCGGCGCGGTCACGTAGCCACGGTCCTTGGGAGCGCGTGAGATAACGGTAGTCACGCTCACCACCGAGGGCGCCTTCCGGCAGTTCATCCAGCATCATGGCGGCATCCACTTCGAGAAATTCACTGTACTGGCGGATGAAGGAGCGCGCGTACGTCATGCTGCCGAAGGCGGCGATGTTGCCCGACTCCAGATAACGCAGTCGCTGCGCCGGGATGCGCGTCTCATGCGCCGCGTCCTCGATGGACAAGCCGCGTTGTTCGCGCGCGGCTGTGAGCATTTGTCCGAAAGTGGCTGTCATGATTGGGGCGGGATGAGGTAAGTGTGACACTTCCGGCAGCGGATGCGATGAATTTTTTCCGCCCGCCGTCCGCCGCTAATGACGGAAAACAACGCAAGCCCGCGTCTAGAGTTCTTGTAATCAATGCTGGCAAATCTAACATCTCCGCCATGCGCCGTCTCCACGAGACCCGTTTGAAGATTCGCAGTGAGTTGGAAGCCCCGCCTGCCTTGAGAAAATTTGGCAGCGGCTGGATCAGCAGCATGCTGGTGCAGGTACTGACGTGGCTGAGCTTCATGCCCGCCCAGACCGTGTTCAAACTCACCGCCTGGACGGAGTTTCGCGCCTGGGTGGCCGCCTTGCCGTTCCTTATTCAACTGATTGCCATCATGTTCCTCACAGATGAGCTAATTGCAAAACCCCTGAAAACCAACGCTGTTTAGGCTAAATGTGTTATCTGCCATAACTGATCGCAACACACAGCATTTGTAACATCGAAGGTGTGAGGTTTTGCAATTGGCTCAGATCTCGTGCAATACTGGGTGCATCGCCTGGTTCATCGCATCCCGGCGCTGTGGCGCTTCCACGCGGTGCATCACTCCGCGCAAAACATGGACTGGATGGCTGGTGCGCGGATGCACTTCCTCGAAATCCTCGTGCTGCGTGGCACCACCGTCTTTCCGATGATCCTGCTGGGCTTCACCCAGGGCGCGGTGAACGCCTATGTGCTGGTCGTGTATCTCTTCGCCACTTTCGCGCACTCGAACCTCGGCTGGAAGCTCGGGTTCTTCGAGAAATTCTTCGTCACGCCCCGCTTCCATCACTGGCACCACGGCATCGAGAAAGAGGCCATCGACGTGAATTTCTCGATTCACTTTCCGCTGTTCGACAAACTCTTCGGCACACACCACCTGCCCGAAAACAGCCGTTGGCCCGAAGGCTACGGCATCGGCGGAAGAAGTAATCACTCGTACTTCAATTGGACCGTCGCGATGCAGTCCGCATCCGAAGTGACACGCATCCACCGCGCCTGCACCACAGGTTCAAACGTGAGGCTTGTTGCCTCGCCGGGGGAGACCTCACGGGTTTGATAAGAGACCCACAAGCCCGTGCCGGTCAGGTCCAGCTCGATGGTGAAGTGAGCGGGAACGCTTTGATCGTGGCTCAGTGTCAGCGTGCGCTGGTCGTAGGCCCACATGATATACGGATCGCTCTTCTCGCCCTCTTTGACCTGCGTGTTCTTCCATGGCCCGCCCTCGCCGCGCGGTTTGCCGAGTTTCCACAGGTCATCAATGGCTCCGGCCCATAGCGCTGCTTTGCCATCGTCACTGCGGATGAGATGCTCGCTCGCGGGCGCATCCGGTTTCACGCCGCTCATGAGGAACATGCCGCGATAGCCGCCAAAGTCGGTCACGCGCAGGTCGTGCGTGCAAATCGGGCGGATCTTCGCAAAACCATCCGCGTTTTCGGCGGGCAGCTCGTAAAACGTGCCGCAGGCGCTCAGCATATCGCGCTCAGTGGCGACTTCGCGGCAGATGCGCAGTTCGCCTGCGTTCGTGAGCGCATCGTAGGCCGCGCTGGCACGCGGCAGCCGCCAGCGCCGGCCGCGATCATCGACGACGAGCACGCTGGCTTCGTCGAGCGTGATGACGTTCTGAGGTATCGCGACCTTCGCTTTCACAAACGCATGCGCAGGCTCGTCTTCGACCCGTTTCAGCTTCAAATCGTCTCCCATCTCGTAGTAGCCCGTGTCGGTCGCGAAACTCAGCGTGCGTTTGTTTTCACCACGCGGGCGAAACAGGCCGGTTTGGACGTTGTCGTCGCCAATCCGGGCGATGCCGTCGAACATCGCATCTGGCGTCGTTCCACGCGCATCACCGTTGGTGAGCGTGATGAGCACGCTGAAGTCGTCGCAGTCCTTTTCGGCCTTCACGCGGAGCCATTCGTCGTCGCCGCTGACTTCGAAGCGTTCGGACTCGCCGGTGCTGTGGTTGATGTACCACGCACTGCGGTGCTTCCATCCGGCGACGAGGAAGGGATCAGACACATCACCCGCCTTCACGCTTTCATGCAGCCACACCGCGCCGCTGGCATGCGCTGGGCCGAGTTTGTCGGGTGTCGCAGGACTCGTGAACCACAGATTCGATTGCGACTGACCCACGCTGTCGATACTGCCCTTCACCTTACGCTTGTTGAGGAACTCCGACTTCGCCGAATCATCGCAGCCGAAGACGAGACGATCATTCCAGCGGCAAAAATCGCCGATGACCTTCAGGTAGGCGCTGCGTGCGCGGATGCCGCTGGTATTGGCAGCCGAAAACGTGCGTGGAAAGCGCCAGAAGGCACCGTGCATCGTCATGAGCAGGTCATCTTCGCCAATGTCGCGAATGCGCGGCCACTCGGTGTTCCAGCCGTGCGCACCATCGTAGCTGTGGCTGACCTTGGGCAGACGAAACGACTGCCACTTGCCACCATCGAGCAGCATGAGGATGAGCGACTTCGCATCCCAGCCGATGCTCCACACGGGTGCGTTCGTATCGCTGCCGCTGATGCCGCCGGGGCCGGTGACTTCGGTGAATTGATTGCGTCGCACGAGTTGCCAGTCCTTGTCTCCTGTCCGCCATTCAGCGAGAGCGCCGCTGGGGGTCGTCGGGTCAGTGCGCACACGCGGGTCGTGATCGCCGTTGTTCGCGTAAATCAGTCGGCCTTGCGATGAATACAGCCCCTTGCCGTGATAGCCGAGCAGGCTGGAGCCATATTGGGCCAGCCGCGACACATCGGTGACACCCTTTTTGATGCCGTTGCCATCGCGGATGAGACCCTTCACCTCCAGCGTCTTCACATCCACCTCGTAGAGGCCCTCTTCCATCGTCGCGTAGTAGATTTTGCCGGCGGGATCGGTCAGATGGCGTGCATTGCCGGTGAGACGGCCCGGCATGATCTGCGACGGGATCACGCGCACCTTACGCTGCGTGTCAACGATGTAAGGCCCGATGAAAAGCTGCTGCGACTCCGGGTGAATCATCCGATTCGCTGGGGTGCCGCCCACGCTTTCCGGACGCACGATCTGTTTCAGCTCCGGCGTGACCTCGTAGAGCTTATCGCTCGATCCAAACGGCAGATGCGGGCCGTAGGTGATGACCCACAGCCGGTCCGCCCACGGCACGACCGCGCCGGTGCCGCACTCGCCTTCGTTGTTGAACATGGCGAGTGAGGGATAGATACCGCTGACGTTGCGCGGCTCCTGCGCAATGGCGGCGCTGGCGAGAATCATGAGGAGGGGCAGGAAGAATTTCATCCTTGTCACATTGGGCGGTGAAAAAGCGGTTGCGAGTCGAAACTACTTGGCTAAATAGCCAAGTAGATGCCCATCAATAAAAAAGCCTCCGAACGCCGAGCCGCCGTGATCAAGGCCCTGGCACATCCGTCGCGGCTGCTCATCGCCGAGGCGTTGATGAAGGGCGAGATGTGCGTCTGCGACCTCAAAGACCTTGTCGGTGCCGACATGTCCACGGTTTCAAAGCACTTGACGCTCATGCGCGAGGCCGGTGTGCTGAACTGCGAAAAACGCGGGCTGAACATCTACTACTCGCTCGCCTGCGGCTGCCTCGGCGACTTCCTCCGTTGCGTGGACAAGCTGGCCTGCGGCGGCAAGAAAACCACCACCTGCTGCTGATTTCCCCATGAACATCACTGAATTCCTCTCCGAACTCCGCTCCCACGCGGACAAGCCGATCACCCTGGTGCTACCGGATGGCGGCAGCATCCCCGCGCACTTTCACATCACCGAGGTGGGGCATGTCATGAAGCACTTCATCGACTGCGGCGGCACACGGCGCACGCTGGAGACTTGCCTGCTACAGACCTGGGTGCATGACGATGTGGATCATCGTCTCGTGGCCGGGAAGCTCGCCAAAATCTTCGATGCGGCGGGCGATGTGCTGCCGCATCACGAGCTGCCGGTCGAAATTGAATACGAAGACGGTGTCGTGGGCCAGTTCCCGGTGGAAAGCGCCGAGGTTATCGACGGCGTACTGGCCTTCCGCTGCGGCTGGAAGCACACGGACTGTCTCGCCCGAGGCATCTGCCTGCCGGGTGAATGCGCGCCCAAACCTGCGGCACAGGCCGCGCCGACGACCTGCTGCACCCCCGGATCGAAATGCTGCTGACATGAACAGGCTGCTCGCCGAACTGCTGGGAACTTTCACGCTCGTCTTTGCCGGGACGGGAGCCATCGTCATCAACGACGTGAGCGGTGGCGTGATCGGTCACGCGGGCATCGCGCTGACGTTTGGACTCGTCGTCATGACGATGATCTACACCTTTGGCGATGTCAGCGGCGCGCATCTCAATCCGGCCGTCACGCTGGCCTTCGCGGCGGCACGGCGGTTCGCGTGGCAAGACGTGCCAGGATTTATCGGCGCTCAAATTGGCGGGGCATGCCTCGCGAGCGGTGTTCTGCGGCTGTTGTTCCCCGCGCATGCCAAACTAGGTGCCACTCTGCCTGCTGGCAGCGCGATGCAGAGCCTCGTTTTGGAAATCATCCTGACTGCGATCTTGATGCTCGTCATCCTGCGCGTCTCCACCGGCGCGAAGGAGAAAGGCATCACGGCGGGCATCGCTGTCGGCGGGGTGATCGCATTTGAGGCGATGTTTGCCGGGCCGATCTGCGGGGCTTCCATGAATCCCGCGCGATCGCTCGCACCGGCGCTCGTGTCCGGGCGTTTCGAGCATCTCTGGGTCTATCTTCTCGCTCCCACTCTCGGCGCTTTGCTCGCCGTGCCGTTGTGTCTGGGCGTGCGTGATCCCGGCTGCTGTGGCGGCCAATGCGCGCCTGACGCGGACTAAAAACTCTCTCTTTTCCATGAAACCCCTCGTCCTCATCCTCTGCACCGGCAATTCCTGCCGCTCCCATCTTGCCGAAGGCATCCTGCGCTCCGTCGCAGGCGACATCCTCGAAGTCGCCAGCGCGGGTTCGAAGCCCGCCGGCTATGTGCATCCACTCGGCATCGCGGCGATGGCCGAAATCGGCATCGACATCAGCGCGCACACGAGCAAGCACATGAACGACTTTCTCGACCGCGATGTCGAGACGGTCATCACCGTCTGCGGCAATGCGGATCAGGCCTGCCCGATGTTTCCCGGCCAGCTCAACCGTCACCACTGGCCCTTCGACGATCCCGCTCATGCTACGGGCACCGAGGAGGAAATCCTCGCCGTGTTTCGCCGCGTGCGCGATGAGATCAACGCCGTGTTCACCGCGTATGCAGACGGGCGGCGGAATGCGATGAAGCGGGGCTGATCCTCACTTCCCGCTTTTCACATACTCCTCGCGGCTCAGGTTGCCGTTTTTGTCCGTGTCGAATCTCGGGAAGCGTTTCGGTGCCTCCTCGGGGGCGGGCTGGTTGACGAGAAACTCCTCTTTGCTGAACTGGCCGTCCTTGTTGGTGTCGCGTTTGTCGAAGGCGGCGCTGCGGTCGAGCTTTGGCTTCGTGGACGCGGCTTTTTTCGACTCGGACTTGTTAGAGATCTGTGGTTTCGCCTCCGGCTGCTTGGCGAGGATGCCGCGCAGTTCGGCGAGCACCTCGGGCTGGTCCATGGCGATGTTTTTGGTCTCCAGCGGATCGGTTTCGTAATCGTAGAGCTCGAACTCGGCGGTGTCGGCGCTGTCACCGGGTTTTTTCCACTCGACCATGCGATAACGGGCGGTGCGGATGGCGCGGCC
>JBDNIB010001027.1:0-1917 GCA_041688535.1 Prosthecobacter sp. | reverse complement strand
TATTCCACATGAACATTCTCAATCCCACCACCCTCATTGTCCTCTCCACGCTGCTCGTTACCGCGGTCACGGACGCGGCTCCGACGATGATCCTGCACCACGGAAAAATCGTCACGGTGGACGGCGGCTTCCGCATCGTCTCGGCGATGGCGATCGAGAATGAACGCATCAGCGCAGTGGGAGACGATGCGGCGATCCTCGCTCTGAAGGGCGATGCCACGCAGATCGTCGATCTCGGCGGGCGCATGGTTTTGCCGGGACTCATGGACAGCCACTCGCACCCGGTCGGTGCGGCGACGTATGAATTCGATCATTCGGTGCCGGACATCGGAGACATCGCGCAGCTCCTCGACTACATCGCGAGTCGTGCCAAGACACTGCCCGAAGGCTCGCTCATCGGCATCAGCCAGATCTTCATCACTCGGCTGAAGGAGCAGCGCTATCCGACGCGCGAGGAGTTGGATCGTGTGGCACCGAAGCATCCGGTGAACTTCAGCACCGGGCCAGACTCAATGCTCAATTCACTCGCGCTCCAGCTCGCGGGCATTGATCGGAACTTCAGGGTGCCTGCCGGCTCCACGGGGATCGTGGTCTTTGACGACAAAGGCGAGCCGACCGGTCTGATGCATGCCTTCAGTCCGAAGATCGACGCCAAGTCGATCCGCAAGACACCGGATGCAGCGCAGACCCGCGACCTCGTGAAGAAGCTCTTCGCCGACTACAATAGCGTGGGCTTCACCACCATCGCCGACCGTGGTGCGAGCCAGAATAACATCGAAGTGTATCAAGCCCTGCGCGACGCACAGACACTCACGGTGCGCTTGCGGCTGTCGCATGTGATTCCCACCGGCAGCCTCTGGCGCAGCACCGAATTCGCGGTGAATGAGATCCTCAAGCATCCGCTCAGCAAGCCAGACCCGATGCTCCAGATCATCGGCACCAAGATTTGGCTCGATGGCGGAATGCTCACCGGCAGCGCCCTGATGCTGGAGCCTTGGGGCGTGAGCAGCATCTATGGCATCACCGACAAGGACTACCGCGGCGTGCAGAGGACGCCGAGCGAGCACCTCGTCAAAATGGTGCGCAAGGTCGCGGGCGCAGGCTTGCAGTTCACCGCGCACAGTGTCGGCGACGGCGCGGTCAAGCTCCTGCTCGATGTGTATGACGAGGTGGACAAGGACACGCCCATCCGCGCATCGCGTCCCAGCATCACGCATTGCAACTTCATGACGCCCGACAGCATCGCCCAGGCCGCGCGGCTCGGTGCCGTCATCGACATGCAGCCCATCTGGTTTTACCTGGATGGCAAAACGCTGCTGAAACAATTCGGCAATGAACGCATGAGCCGCTTCCAGCCCTTGCGCGCATTGTTTGATGCCAAAGTGCCCGTCGGTGGCGGCAGCGATCACATGCAGAAGATCGGCAGCCTGCGCGCCATCAATTCATACAATCCCTGGCTCGGCATGTGGACCGCCATCTCGCGCCGCTGCCGCTACCTTGATGAACCTCTGCACAAAGAAGGCGGCCTCACCCGCGAGGAAGCCATCCGCCTTTACACCATCAACAACGCCCAAGTCCTCTTCCTGGAAAAGGAGTGCGGCTCACTGGAACCCGGCAAACGCGCCGACTTCATCATCACCGACCGCGACCTGCTGCAATGCCCTGAGGACGACATCAAAGACACGCAAGTGTTGGAGACGTGGCTCGATGGAAAACGCGTCTGGAACTCCCAACAAAGCAAGTAACCGAAACCAAAACTTCATCATCTCCCAACCCCCAAGCTCATGCGTCTCCTGCTGCCTTTAGTCATCTCCCTCTCTTTCTCGCTCCACGCTCAGACCGTCAGCATCGCGCCCTCGGAGCAGGGGTTGCGCATCGACATTGATGGCAAACTTTTCACCGAGTATGTCGTCAAGG
>JBDNIB010001026.1:0-5650 GCA_041688535.1 Prosthecobacter sp. | reverse complement strand
GAGCGCGGCGAGAGTGTCGATTTTTTTGCTCAGTTCGCGGTCGAAGCGCTCGGCAGCGCGGGTGAGCGCGGCGGGCATGTCGCCGGTCTGCTCACCGATGCTCACCATGTCGATGAGCAGCGGTGGGAACTGGGCACTGCGGTCGAGTGCGCGGGAGAGCGCGACGCCTTCGCCAACGTTGCGCATGACGCCTTCAAACTCCAAGCGCAGGAAAGGATTGTCTGTGGCCTGATGTGTGAGCTGCATGGCCTGCACCATCGTGAGGCCGTTGCCCAGCAGATTGGCCATCGTTTCGAGGAACTGGACGTAAAAACGTGCGCGAAAGATGCCACCGAAGAGCGGCAGACGCAGTTTGAACCACGCCCACGGAATCGCGGACTCAGGGCGAGCGATCCACGCCTTGCCAAGAATGTAAGCGACGATGCCGCCGAGAATGAGCATCCACCATGTTGCTTTGAAGGTGTCGCTGATCTTGAGAATGACCTGCGCGGCGAGCGGCAACGAACCACCGGTCGAATCGAGCATCTCGGTGAGTTTCGGGATGAGATAAACGACAAACAGCAGCGTGACGGAAACGGCGGCGACGACAAGGAAGGCGGGATAGAGCAGCGCGGAGAGCACTTTCGATTTCAGCGCCTGCAAGGAACGCATGTACTGCGCCTGCCGCTTCAAAATGGTGCTGAGCGAACCGCTGGCCTCACCAGCAGAAACAAGCGCGCAAAACAGATTGCCAAAGCTCGGACTGGTGGCGGCAACGGCCTTGGAAAAGGCCATGCCATCGCGCACTTTGCCACGCAGCACGGTGGCGAGCGTTTTGATGCCGGAAAGCTCACGGCGGCGTTCCATCGTGGCGAGCGCAGGCTCAAGCTGGATGCCCGCGCCGACGAGATCGGCGAGTTCTTCGATGAAGAGCACGACCTGTGCGAGCTTGAGCTTGATCGGGCCGCTGATGGTTTCAGCGGCGGCTGTCGCAGCGCTTTTGGCGCTGGTGGATTTTTTCACTTCACCCGCAGCTTCGAGCTTGATGGGCTGGATTTTTTTCTTCCCGAGCAGCGCAAAAGCCTCGCCCCGATCCGACGCGGTGAGTTCGCCGGAGATGAGACCAGCGGGGCCTTGGGCGCTATAGGTGAAGGTGGGCATGTGGGAATGACGAATGACGGAGGATTAAGCGGCGAGGAGGGCGAGTGGGGCTGGGGTGGTGATCGGCGCGGCTTGCTGGCGCTCACCGGTGGCGGTGACGGAGAGGACTTCCTCAACGGTAGTTTCACCGGCGAGAACTTTTTGGAAGCCGTAGCCGCGCATGGGGATATAGCCGTCCTTCATCGCCTGTTTGTGGAACTCGGCGGGATGGGCGCGGCTGTTGATGAGATGCTGCAAGGCGTGCGTGACGAGGCAGACCTCGTAAATCGAGAGGCGGCCCTGGAAGCCGCTGCCACGGCAGGCTTCGCAGCCAACCGCTCGCATGATCTGCCCCGGCAAATGCGCGGGGAAACCGATGGTACGCAGGTAGCTTTCCTCGACATCGGCAGGTGCTTTGCAATGCGGGCACAGTTTGCGCACCAGTCGTTGTGCAAAGAAGGCCCGCACGGCGCTGCTGACGAGGAAGGGTTCTACACCCATGTCGATGAGTCGCGTGATGCCGCCGATGGCGTCATTCGTGTGCAGCGGGCTGAATACGAGATGGCCGGTGAGCGCAGCACGCACCGCAATCTCGGTAGTCTCCAAATCGCGCATTTCGCCGATCATCACGACGTTCGGATCACCGCGTAAAATGCTGCGCAAACCTGCGCCAAAGGTGAGACCGATCTCCGGCTTCACGGCGATCTGCACGATGCCGGGCATCTTGTACTCCACCGGGTCTTCGATGGTGACGATGCGGCGGTGTGTTTGATTGAGATCCGTGAGGAAGGCGTATAGCGTGGTGGATTTGCCGCTGCCAGTCGGGCCGGTGATGAGGATGATGCCGTTGGGCAGCTTCAATAGTTCATCGACGACGGGGCGGATGTTGTCGGTGAAACCGAGGCGGTTCACTGTGACATTCTGCTGCGCCAGAAAGCGTAGGCTGATGCTTTCGCCTTCCACCGAGGGAATGGTGGCGACGCGAACATCAATGGCGATGCCGTCGAGTTCGAGATTGATACGACCATCCTGCGGCAGGCGTTTTTCGGCGATGTCGAGGTGCGCCATGATTTTCAAGCGCGCGATCACGGATGCCTGGAGCGATTTGATGTTCTCCGGCACGGCGAGTTCTTCGAGCCTGCCGTCAATGCGGTAGCGAATACGCAGGCGATCCTGCTGCGGCTCCACATGGATGTCCGTGGCGCGTTGTTCGAGGCCACGGCGGATGATTTGATTCACAAAACGCACCACGGATGCCTCTTCGTCTTCGGGTTCGTCGAGCACGGTGACTTCATCGCGTAAATCCTCCGCGCCCCAGTCGGCACGGCCGCGCAGAATTTTCTCAAACGTGTCCGCACCGAGACCATAGAGTTTTTGCAACCCTTCCACGATGCGCGTGCGCTGCCCCACATGCCAGACGACTGGCATGGCGAGGCTGGCGGCCACCCGCTGATGCGCGACGAGGCTCAGCGGGTCAAACGTGGCGATGTGCAGCGTGCGAGCGACCTCGGTACCGTCTTCGCTTTTCGTTTCCTCGGTGAAAACGGGCAGCAAACGGTGCCGCAGTGCGATTTCCGCTGGCAGCATGCGGCGCATGCCCTGCTCTGTCGGTTGATCCTCGTCCTGCGGTTCCCACCACGACAGATTGAGAGTTTTGGCCAGCGCCATGAGGAAAACCCGCTCCCGCACGCCCTCGCAATCCAGCACGGCATCCACAAAGGAAGTCTGATTGAAACACGCCTCCTCCACCGCCTGCCGCACGGCAGGGAGATCAGCGCAGCCCGAGGCAACGAGGATTTGATCGATGAGAGGGAGCATGAGGGCAGAAGCGGCCAGTTTGACCTGATAATAGCATATATTTATGTTTTTTCATAAAAATGGCAATTTTTTAATACTTCTAAACCATTCGGAGAGGCGAAAAATCAGTGAAGCACTCGATTTGCGACCTCTACCACCTCCAACAACCTGCTGGTCAGCAGGTGCTACTTCGCTGCTTTGATCTGACCCACCATCGCATCTAGCGAGCCGTTCTAGATGGCGATCGCGCCTTTGGGGTCGATGAGATAGAGCGTGGGAAAATTGCGCGGGTTGTAGAGGGTGGTGTTGGGGCCGCTGCTGGTGTTGACCAGCCAGTTGCGGAACGAGACCTGGTAATCGGCGAGTGCTTTCTTCGCCTCCGGCTCAATGTCGGTGTTCACCCCGAGCACGACGGCGTTGTGCTCTTTGAGCTGCGCAGCGGTTTGATTCATCAGCGGCAGCAGGCCGTGGCAGGCATGGCACCAGCCGCCCCAGAAGATGATGATGACGTGTTTGCCCCGGTAATCGCTGAGCTTGAAGCTGACGCCGTCGGCATCTTTACCCTCGATTTCCGGGGCTTCACAGCCGGGCTGCAAATTGGTCATTTCAACAAGCATCTTCGCAGCGGAATCGGCGAGCTTGAAGCCCTGGACCGTCACATCGGCATAGTCCGCGTTGAGCTGCTGAAAGTACTCCAACGACTTGTCCTTCGAGGCTTCGCCCGAAACGCGATCAGCGGAGGCATCGAAGTTTTTGAAATGGATCGCACCCAGCGCGTAAAGCGCGGCTGCTTTCTCCTCGCGATGCGTGTTCTGCGCGATCACGGCCTGGAGCATCGGCTCAGCGGGCAGGCCGTGGTATTCGAGCTGCTTCACGGCGGTGGCGATGCCCGCGCTGCCAGCGAAGGTAGTGCCGAGCATTTCCAGCGCCTCCTGCCCCTCAGGAAAGCTAGCGGCACCGGTGACCAGCCATGATATCCCCTGCACCGCCCCCGGTTGGTCCAAATTCGCCTGCACCAGCTTCATCATGCGCGTGGCGTACGGGCCGGCGCTGGGAATGCTGGCGCGGAACTGGTTTTTCTCCTCCTCCGTCGCGGCGGCGATGAGCTTGAGCGTGTTGGCAGGCACGGAGTTTTCGTACTCATCAATGATGCCACGAATCTCGGTGGCAAGCGGTTCAGCGCAGGCGTGAACAGCGGCAAGCAGCATCAAAAACAAGAATCTCATGGCGGGTCAGCACGAACGACGTCGTGAATGTGAGAGCAGCCCCAGCAGACCGGCGGCACAGCACAGCAACAGGCTGCTAGGCTCCGGCACGATCATGAAGGATGAATAGACGTTGTCATAAAAAATCACCGGCGCGCCATAGTCCTCGGTGTGCGTGTTAAGCGAAAACGTCTGCGCTGGCAGATAGGTGTCGGGTGCCTCCACACGATAGACCACGCCGTCCGTGAGACCCGCGAGGGAGATATTGAAGCCACCGGCGCTGTTGCTGAAGCCGCTGGCGACGAGGATGCCGGTGAGATCATTGTAAACATGGATCGCGCTGCCCACCACGCCTTCCCCAGGAGTGTAGAAGAGATCGGCGGCGATGGTGTCCAGATAAACCGAGCCGGTCAAAATGGCGTCGGAGATGTAGTTCACGCCATCAAAGCGGAACTCCGTCGCGAAGTGCTGGGTGACGACATACGGCCCAATGGCCGCCACGTTGCTGCCAGGAATCGCGGTGGATTGAAACCCGATGCCGATCTCCTTGAAGGCAGCGTCGATCAGCACCTCGCGATGACCTGCCGGATTTTGAATGCCATTGCCGAAGCCGGGGCTGGCTCCATTGCCGTCGCCCCAGTCGATCACAAACGCGCCATGGCCGTGCGTGATCGTCTGCGTGGAGGCAAAGAGGTTTTCGCCCACTTCCAGCCAGTTGTTGCTGTAGCCGCCATTCACCACCCGCTGGGACAAACTGAGGCCATCCAGCGTGTGCGACTGCTGATCCGCGCTGACCATGAGATTGGAATATTGGGTCGCGGAGTTGTTCAAGGCGCTGTTCCAGGCCACCGGCGGTGCCGAGGCGAGGCCGGAAAACTGCGCGGTCAGATCGGCGGCGCTGGTGCCGAAAAAGTTCAGCGCATTGGCGATGGCGGCGTCATTGGACTTGGGCGAATCCCACACACCAAGCGCGGAAAAATTCACCAGCTTGTCCAGCTCCGTCTGTGGACTGCTGCGGAAGCGATTCACCAGCTCCAGCCAGTACTGCTGCTCTGCGCTGGGATCGGCAGCATGCACATTTCCCAGCGCCAGCAGCCCTAACAGCCCCGGCAGCATGCAGGCACGGCAGAGACGCCAGCGGAAGGCGGGCGAAGCAAGCGAGGCTGAGATGGCAGGCGGCACAGTTGATTAATTTATGGTAATTATATAGAATTGCCAACTCTGTTTACACTTTGATGCGCAACCGACCCCCTTACTTTGCATCACAAAGTTTTACTTGCACACTTCGCTTTGGCGCGCAAAGTGACCCGCATGAGCACGACCGACGCCGCTTTGGAAAATCTTCGCATCATCCGTTCCCTGATGGAAAAGTCGCACATTTACCGCGCGGTTTCGGCTCCGGCGGCACTCGCGGGCGGAGTGCTCGCCCTCGCCGCCTCCATCTGGCCGGTGGTTTATGCGCAGAGCCATCATGGCGACGCCGTGATGGGTGAAACCACCTTCCTGATCGTCTGGCTCGCCATTTTGGG
>JBDNIB010001025.1:0-3653 GCA_041688535.1 Prosthecobacter sp. | reverse complement strand
GTTTTCACCCGCGCGCACGATGGCGAAATCGTTCGCGGTGACGTTTTCAAAGAGGCGCGCTTTGGCCGCAAAGTACGCCGCCATATCGGGATAGCGGTCGAGGTGATCCGGCGCGAAGTTGAGCCACAGGCTGGCTTTGGCGCGGAAATCCCGGATCGTTTCGAGCTGGAAGCTGCTGATCTCCAGCGCGAGCACGTCGTAGCGCACCCCGCTGGCAACGACTTCGCTCAACGACATGCCGTGATTGCCACAAGGCAGCGATTTGAGGCCACAGCCGTTGAACATCGTCGCGACCAGCTCCGTGCAGGTGCTCTTGCCATTGGTGCCGGTGATGGCCGCTATCGGCATGTCCGTCAGATGAAAAGCAAACTCGGTTTCACCAACGAGCGGCGTGCCTACGGCGGTGAACTTTTGCGGCAGCGGCCAGTGTTCATCGAGTCCAGGACTGATGATGACCTGCTGGAACTCGCCGCTTTTCACGGTGAGTTCACGCGCGGCCTGGCCGAGCACGCAGTTAAAGTCCTCGACGGGTTTCGCCTGATCGCCTTCGTCAAAAATCGTCACCTCCGCGCCATGCTGCCGCGCCAAACGCGCGGCACCGAGGCCGCTGCGTCCAGCACCGAGAATGGCAAAGTGTTGGGAGGCGAAACGCATGGATTAACGAAGTTTGAGTGTGGCGAGGCCGAGCATGGCAAAGATCAGCGAGAGCACCCAGAAGCGCACGATGACCTGGTTTTCATGCCAGCCGCCGAGCTCGAAGTGGTGATGAATGGGCGACATGCGAAAGATGCGCTTGCCGCGTGTTTTGAAGCTCCAGACCTGGAGAATGACGCTCATCGCCTCCATCACAAACACGCCGCCGACGATAGCCAGGACGATCTCCTGCTTACAGCCGATGGCGAGCGTGGCGATGCAACCGCCGAGCGCGAGCGAGCCGGTGTCGCCCATGAACATCTTCGCTGGATGCGCATTGAACCACAGGAAGCCAAGGCAGGCTCCAGCCATAGCCATCGCGATAATGGGCAGCTCGCTGGCAAGACTGTGATGCGCTACCCCGAGATAGCCCGAGTAGGTGGCGTTGCCGCAGATGTAGCCAAAAGCGGCATACGCGATCGCCGTGGTGAGTGAGCAGCCGGTGGCAAGCCCATCGAGCCCGTCGGTAAGGTTCACTGCATTCGAGGCACCGACAATGATGAGGGTAAACAACGCAACGGCAAAAAGATGCATGTCGCCTATGACCGCATTCTTCACGAAGGGCAGGTAGAGCGCGCGCAGCGTGACGCCATTGTCCGCTGGCACCGCATAGGCGAACAGCAGGCCCGCCAGCACGGCCACCGCCGTCTGCCAGATGAGCTTCGAGCGCGCGCTGACGCCTTTGGAGTTCTTCTTGCTGATCTTCAGGTAGTCATCACGAAAACCGAGGGCGCCGAGGCCGATGGTGGTGAACAACACGATCCACACCATGATGTTGTCCCACTTCGCCCACAGCAGCGTGGAGACGACGATCGAACCCAGGATCAGAATGCCGCCCATCGTCGGCGTGCCGACTTTTTTCTCATGCAGCTCGTACAGTTTGTGAACTTCCTCGGCGCTGCGGATCGGCTGGCCGATCTTCAACGAGATGAGCTTGCGAATGAGGCGCTCGCCATAGAACAAGGACAGCGCAAAGGCGGTGAGCGCGGCCCCACCGGCGCGGAAGGTGTGGTACTTGAACAGGTTGAGAATTTTATACAGGGCGGCATCTTCGCTGATCCATTGATGAGCGGTGAGCCATTCCCTGAGTTCGTAGAGCCAGTACATCATGAGGCGGAAAAATGGGTGAGTACTTGTTCCATGCGTGCCGAGCGGCTGCCTTTGAGCAGCACCACATCACCCTCGCGCAGCCACTCGCGCAGCCGGGCCGCGCAGGAGGCGTGATCGGGGAAATGCTGTGTTTGCAGCGAGCTGTTGGCGCGGGCGGCGGCAGCGCTGATATGCGCGGCCTCATCGCCCCCAACGGTGAACACGGCGGTAAGATCCAGCGATGCAGCAAACTCGCCGACTCGGCGATGCTCTGCCTGCGCGATGGCTCCCAGCTCACCCATGCGGCCTAGCACGGCAACCCGCCGCGCTTTGCCCAGAGCGCTGAGCGTGCGCAATCCGGCGATCATGCTGTCGGGATTGGCATTGTACGAATCGTCAATGAACTGGATGCCATCGACGACCTTCGGTTCCACGCGTCCGCCGGTGAGTTTCGCGTGATTTAGGGCGTCGGCAATGTCCGCAGGGGCGATGCCCTGCCGCCAGCCCATGCAGGCGGCCAGCGCGGCATTACCAACCATGTGCTCCCCGAGAATGGGCAGCCGCGCCTCGATTTTTTCACCGCTAAAATCAAGGGTGAAGGTCGTTCCGGTCGCGTCAGCGCGCAGATTGCTCGCGGCCACATCACCACAGCCGACTCCGGCGGTCGCCACGCTAGCTTGGCAGTGGCGGGAAATGACTGCGGTGTATGGGTCGTTCGCGTTCAGCACCACGATGCCGCCAGCGCGCACATTGGCCGCCAGGGTGCCTTTTTCCCATGCGATCGCATCCTGCGTGCCAAGATGCTCAATGTGGGTGATGCCGACGTTCGTGATGATGCCCGCGTCAGGTTGCGCGATGTCGGTAAGCACCTTGATCTCGCCAGCGTGATTCATGCCCATCTCGGCGACACAGCACTGGTCCCCTTCACCAAGTGACAACAGTGTGAGCGGTAGCCCGATGTGGTTGTTCAGATTGCCCGCAGTGGCGCGGGTCTGGTATTTGCGAGCCATGACGATGGCCGTGATGTCCTTGGTGGATGTTTTGCCATTGCTGCCGGTCAAACCGATGACCAAAGGCGCATGATGAATGCGATAACCCTGCGCCATCTGCTGCAACGCGATCAAAGTGTCGCCGACTTCAATCACCGCGCATGGCAGCACGCCCCAGGCTGGATTGATCCTGCTAACCACGACGGCGGCAGCCCCGGCGGCGGCGACCTGCGGAATGAAATCGTGCGCGTCGAACTTCTCGCCAACGAGAGCGACGAAAACCTCGCCTGCGGTGATTTTGCGCGAGTCGGTATTCACGTTGCTGACCAGACGCGCGCCATCACCACGCAGGGAGCCTGCGGCGAAAGATGCGAGTGTCTGGAGTGGCAGTGGAATCATGCGAAAATGACGAATGACGAATGACGAATGACGAATAATGGCCGGATGGTTGAACCATTCGTCATTCTGCATTCTGCATTCGTCATTGGCGCGGTGGTGGTCATGGGCGGTCGAAGGGTGACGGGCGGTCAAAACCGCCGCGCATGGCCTCACGTTCAGCCGCTTTTTCTTCGCGCTCAGCGGCGCGGTCGGCCTTCAGGTGGTAGAGGAACTGGCGGGCTATCTTGCGGTCGTCGAAGGGATGCTTCTTACCCTGGATGTCTTGGTAATCCTCATGCCCTTTGCCCGCGATGAGCACGAGATCGCCCTCGCGGGCGTTTTCGAGCGCGGTGTGGATGGCAGTGCGCCGGTCAACGATGACCGCGTGCTTTTGCGGGCGGGCGAAACCGGCTTTGGCGTCGTTCAGGATCTGCTGCGGATCTTCCGTGCGCGGATTGTCGGAGGTCAGCACACAGATGTCGCTGCCGGCCTCGGCGGCGGCGG
>JBDNIB010000125.1:0-16034 GCA_041688535.1 Prosthecobacter sp. | reverse complement strand
GGTTCGTGGTGGGCGCAGTGCTGACCTTCATCTCCGGCCGTTTCATCCACCGCCGTGTGAATCGCACGTTTTCCCTCGTCATCGCCGGCCTCAACTGCCTGCACTTCCCCTTGGGCACGGCCTTGGGCGTCTTCACGCTCATTGCCCTGACGAAGGATGCCGTGCTCCAGCTTTACTCAAACGCTCAAACGCCGACCTCTGACCTCCTCCGCCCTCCCTTCCCCACTTGACCTTCCCTCTCTCCCCACCGTAAACCTTTCCACGCCTCCAACCTCACGACCCACCATGTATTTCCTCGGCATCGACAGCGGCACGCAAAGCACCAAGGCCATCGTCCTCGACCTCGATTCAGGCAAAATCGTCGCCACCGGTCACAGCTCGTATGAATTGATCGACGGGCTGCCGCCGGGCCATCTTGAGCAAGACCCGCAGTCGTGGCTCGACGCAGTGGACGCCTGTGTGCAGCAGTGCCTGGAACAAATAGGCAAGGACAAGTCGAAGATCGCCGGCATCGGCGTCAGCGGCCAGCAGCACGGCCTTGTGGCGCTCGACGCGGACGACAAACCGGTGCGTGCGGCGAAGCTGTGGTGCGACACCTCCACGCAGGCGCAGTGCGCCGAGATCGCGCATCATTTCGGCGGCCAGCCGGGCGTGATCGCCACCGCAGGCAATGCGATGCTGCCGGGCTACACGATTCCAAAATTGCTGTGGCTGAAGCAGAACGAGCCGGAGAACTTCGCGAAGACGAAGACCATCCTGCTGCCGCACGATTACATCAACTTCTGGCTCAGCGGCGTGAAGCGCATGGAATACGGCGACGCCTCCGGCATGGGCATCCTCAACGTCAACACCCGCGAGTGGGCCTACGAGATCTGCGACTTCATCGATCCCAGCGTGCGCGCCATGCTGCCGCCGCTCGGCTCCTCCCAGGCCGTGCATGGCACGATCCGCAAGGATCTCGCCGTGAAGTGGGGTCTGAATTTCGATGTGATCATCAGCGCCGGTGGTGGCGACAACATGATGGGCGCGATCGGCACCGGCAACATCAAGCCCGGTGTCATCACCGCCAGCTTCGGCACCAGCGGCACGCTGTATGGCGTCGCCGACTCACCCGTGGTCGATGGCCAGGGCGAAGTGGCTGCGTTCTGCGACAGCACCGATCAATGGCTACCGCTCGTCTGCACGATGAACGTCACCGTCGTCACCGAGCAGGTGCGCGAGATGTTCCGCTGGGATTTGCGCCAACTCGAAGCCGCCGTGAAGTCCGCGCCCGTCGGCGCGGATGGCGTGATGTTCCTGCCTTATCTCAATGGCGAGCGCACGCCGAATCTGCCGAACGGCAGCAGCGTCATCCACGGCATGCGCCCGACGAACATGGCCCCCACCAACATCGCCCGTGCCGCCGTCGAAGGTGCCACACTCGGCCTCGCCTATGGTTTGAAGCGCTTCCGCGATCTCGGCATGAACCCCACCGAAATCCGCCTCACTGGCGGCGGCAGCAAAAGTCCTGTCTGGCGTCAAATCGCCGCCGACTGCTTCAACGCCGAAGTCGTCACCCTCAGCACCAGCGAAGGTGCCGCGCTCGGCGGAGCCATCCAGGCCGCGTATGCACACGGGAACCAGACCGGCAAAGTCAGCTACGACCAGCTCTGCGCCAAACTCGTCACTCTCGACGAAACAACGCGCTGCAAGCCGAATGCGGAAAACGCGGCCCTCTACGCCACCCAGCTCGAAAAACAGATGGAACTCACCGGCCGCCTGAATCAGACAGGCTGGCTTTGAACCTTCATCCAGCCAATGCCACGCAAAATTCGCGAACTCATCCGCGACCTGGAGCAGTCCGGTTTTTTATCTGGTCAAAGGCCAGGGCAAGGGTGATCATCGCAAGTATCGTCACTCACGCCTGCCAGGAAGTCTGACTTTGGATGGAAAAGCAGGCGGTGATGCGCGACACTATCAGGAGAAACAGGTGCGAGAAGCCATTCGTCATATCAAACCGTGAAAAGCAAATCCATCCCCTACCACCAGTGGATCGAATGGAGCGATGAAGACTCCATCTTCATCGGCTACTGCCCCGATTTGTTCTTTGGCGGCATCTGCCACGGCGAGGATGAGAGCCTGCTGTATCCACGACTCGTCGCCATCATCCGTGAAGAAATGGATGATTTGAAAGCAGAAGGCAAACCTCTCCCGCCCGTTTCCGTGCGTCCCATGCGCGAACTGGCTGCCGCCTGAACTGACCTCTTATCTCCTTGACCGTTGACCCGCCCGCATGAAACCCACCGTCCGCACTCATCCCAACGCCGTCGTCATCGAACTGGAGGGCGATGCCGACCTCGCGACGGTGCCTGAGTTTCAAAAACTCGTGCGCGAGCAGATAAAGGCCAAAGTGAAGCGACTGATCATCGACTTCACGAAGGTCACTTTTGTGAACACGCCGGTCTGGGCCGTGGTGGTGGAGTTTTTCCAGCATGCGAGCGGCGCGGGCACGGAGTTTGCGCTCACTGGCATCCACGGCCGCGTGGAGGCCTCGTTCAAGATCGTCCGCCTCGGTGATTTCATCACACACCTGCCCACCGTGGAGGAGGCGCTGAACGCAGCGGACCTGACGAGCAAGCGCTAGTCGAACTCTCCCACACGCATGACCACCGCCTTCCGCCAATACTTCGAATTGTGCGGAAGCCTGCTCTACTGGCTGTTCGTCGCACCGTTTCGCGGCCGTGGCTGGCGCATCGGCCACACTTTTGCTCAAATCGTGCGCATCGGCGTGCATGCGGTGCCGATGGCGGCGCTCACGGCCCTGACCATCGGCGTCGTGCTCGCCATGCAATCTGCCGCGCAGCTCGCAAAGCTCGGGGCGACGGTCTATGTGCCTGGACTCGTGTCTTCCAGCCTCATTCGTGAACTCGCCCCGCTGGTGACGGCGGTGATCGTCATTGGACGCAGCGGTTCCTCCATCACGGCGGAACTCGGCACGATGAAAGTCTCTGAGGAGATCGAAGCGCTCGAAGTCATGGCCATTCCGCCCATGTCCTGGCTCATCGTGCCGCGTTTTCTCGCCATGGTCATCATGATGCCGCTGCTCACCGTGTTCAGCATCTACGTCGGCCTCGCGGGCGGCTGGTTGATCGGTCATTATTCGCTGCACATGTCCACGGCGTTCTTCGTGAGCCATGCGCTGCAATACGTGGAGCTGAGCGATGTCGGTGTCGGCCTGCTCAAAAGCGGTGTGTTCGGCGTACTGATCGTCACCATCGCCTGCAGCATCGGTTTGAACGTCTCCGGCGGCGCGGAGGGCGTCGGCCTCGCCACCACGCGCTCCGTCGTGGTCTCGCTGCTGACCGTCTTCCTTGCCAATGCCGTGCTCACCGCGCTGTTTTTCTTCTAATGTCGCCGCACTCTCCAGTTTCAGCCGCTGAGCCGATCATCGAGGTCGATTCGCTGGTGCGGCATTTTGGCGCGCAGAAGGTGCTCGATGGCGTGAGCTTCAAGGTCTATGAGGGCGACACCTTTGTCATCATGGGCGGCAGCGGCTGTGGTAAGAGCACCCTGCTGCGCCATCTCATTGGCACCGAGAAGCCCACCTCCGGCAGCATCAAGATTTTCGGTCAGGAAATCACCACCATGCGTGCAGACGCGATGCAAAAAATGCGTGGTCGCTATGGCATGCTGTTTCAATCCGGTGCGCTGCTGCAATCGCTCACAGTCGCGCAGAACGTGGCGCTGCCGCTGGTCGAGCACACGCAGCTCGACGCCGGTTTGATCGACACCGTGGTCAAAATGAAGCTGGAGCAGGTCGGACTGACCGGTCACGGCCACAAGAAACCTTCCGAGATCAGCGGCGGCATGAAAAAACGTGCCGCGCTGGCCCGTGCGCTGGCCCTGGACCCACCGCTCGTCTTCAGCGACGAGCCGACCGCCGGACTCGACCCCATCATGACCGCCGTGGTTGATGAACTCACCCAGCGCCTCACACAGAAGATCGGCGCGACGGTCGTCGTCGTCACCCATGACATGAACAGCGTCTTCCGCATCGGCACACGCATCATCATGCTCGGCACCGGCCCGCATCAGGGAAAAATCATCGCCGCAGGCACGCCCGAGGAAATTCGCGCGCACCCGCATCCCGCCGTGCAGCAGTTCATCAATGGCGATCCCCAAGGCGACGGCAGCGACGACTCCGGCGAGCTGCTGTATCGCGAAACGCTGCTTGGCACCGCTGCTGCGGGCCGATACTCTCGTCCCACCATGTCATCCGCCACGCCATGAACAACAAGCACGACGCCACCGTGGCCACCCTAGTCATCATGTGCTCCCTGATGCTGCTCGGGGCGCTGCTCTTCGCCATCTCCGGCGACCCATGGCGCCAGCCGCACCTGCGCTTCTCCGTGGACTTCGCCGACGTCACCGGCATCCGCCGCAACACCGATGTGCTCTACGCCGGCGACAAGATCGGCATGGTTGACCGCATTGAGCACCTCGCCCCCGCCGACCGCCTCATTCCCAGCGGCACCGTGCGTGTTCACATCCAGGTGCTCGAACCGGTCCCCGTCCCCGCGAAAGTACGCGTCATCATCAGCGCCGAGTCCATTCTCGGCGAAAAACACATCGCACTAGTGCGCCTGGATGATGAAGGCGAAGACTTGCTGGCCGATGGTGCCAGGCTCACCTCCACCAGTCTTGGCAGCCTGCTTGAAATGATGCTCCCCGGTGGCGATGCGATCTTCGCCAACATCCGCGACATCACCGCCGACCTCCGCAAGATCACCGACCCGCTCGGCAAAGGCGATGCCGCGAAAAAAATCACCGACTCGCTCGCGAACATCGAAGCCTTCACGCAGGAACTGAAGACCACGTTTGCAGGCGACGGTAAAACGCCCGGCTTCGGCCAGAAGCTCAATGCCGTGGCCGACAAGCTCGAAGAAACGGCCACTGGCATCCAGGAACTCGTCAAAGGCCCGAAAGGCGCGACTGACAAAGGCCTCGCCAACCGCGCCGACGCCATTTTCGCCAATCTCGAAATTTTTTCCAAGGAGCTGAACCAAACCATCGCCGGCACGCCTGATGGCAGCCCCGGCCTGCGCACTCGCATCGAGGAGATCACCACAGATCTGCACAAGCTGCTCGCTGGCGGCGAAAACGCCTCTGGCCCCGGTTTGGAAAAGCATCTCGATACCACCATGCGCAAGATCAACACGCTGGTCGAGGAGATGAACGCACTCGTCGTCTGGGGCGAGTACATCACCGGCACGCTCGCGGAAAAACCCAGCCGTTTGATTTTTGGCAGCAAGGAAAACGACGTGCCCTCGAAGGAACAGATCATCGAGCACATGCGCAGCAGCCAGACGCCCTATCCCGTGCGTATCAAAGAACTCGAATTAGGCACCAAGCCTGCCCCCAAACCCACCGCCAGCCCGATGCCGCCCGAAAGCGCCAGCCCCGAGGAAAAGAAAAAGGGCATCCTCGAACTCTTCAAACGCCGTGAGTAACCCGCAGCCGATCGCCTCACGCCAGAGCGTGCTGCTGGACGTGGCACGTCGTTTGAGCAGCACGCACAATCTCGTCGAACTCGTCGATCACATCCTACAGCGCTCGCGCGAGGTGATGGACTGCGAGGTCTGCTCCATCCTGCTGCCCGACGGCCCCAGCGAGGATCTGCTGATCCGCTCCACGCTCGATCCCATCAACACGATGGATGTACGTGTACCCAAGGGCAAAGGTATCGCCGGGGATGTCTATGCGACGAAAAAAATCGTCAACATCGAGGACGCGCTGAACGATCCGCGTCATTTCCGCCCGGCTTCCGACCAGTCCGACCTCGTCACCCGCGCGATGGTCACGATCCCGCTGCTCGATGGCGAGCACTGCCTCGGCGTCATGCAGGCCATCAACCCCAATCACGGCGGCAGCTTCAATGCGCAGGACGTGGAGATGTTTGAGACCTTCGGCAGTCTCATCGCAGTGACATTGATGCGACTCGAATCGCAGAAGAAGGCGATCCTAGAAGCCGAAAACCGCCAGCAGCTCTCGCTCGCCACAGAAATCCAAAACTCCTTCCTGCCAGCGCCGCAAGTGCGGCTGGGCGATGTCGCTGTGGAGACCTTCTATGAGCCAGCCAGCGAGGTCGGCGGCGATTTTTACTTCTGGCACCAAATCGATGACGGCAAGATCCTCCTCGGCGTCGGCGATGTGTGCGGCAAAGGGCTGCCTGCCGCGCTCGACATGGCACGCGGCACCACCCTGATCGCCTCCACCGCTCATTTGTGCGTTGCCATGAATCTCGCTGATTGGATGGCGACATTGAACAAACGCCTCTGCGGTGTGATGAAAGCAGGACGCTTCATTGCCATCAATGCCATGCTCGTCTGCCCAAAAACCCGCCGCGTGTCGCTCTGCTGCGCCGGATTGCCCGGTGCGCAGGTGTTTGATGGCAAAGCTTGGAAGGAAGTTCCCGCCCCCGGCAACGCCCCGCTCGGCATCTCCTGTGCCGCACGCTACGCGGAGGCCGTGCTGCCCTTCAGCACCGGCCGCCACTGGATGCTCTTCACCGACGGCATTCTCGAAGTACAAAACAGCGCGGGCGAATATTTCGAGGACCAGGCTTTCGAGGCCGCGTTGCAGCACACCAACGGTGGTGAC
This sequence comes from Prosthecobacter sp., assembly GCA_041688535.1. Lineage (GTDB taxonomy): Bacteria > Verrucomicrobiota > Verrucomicrobiia > Verrucomicrobiales > Verrucomicrobiaceae > Prosthecobacter. Next base: position 9,395 of record JBDNIB010000125.1, on the reverse strand, counting down.
GGCTTCCTGCCCCACCTCGTCGAGCAATGGCGCACCTTCGCTCACGGCGCGAGCTATCAGGATGACGCCACCGTGCTGACCCTCACGGATCACTCCACACCGCCGCCCGCCGAACTCGCCCTCACCTGCCATCCCGACACGCTGCGCCTCGTGCGCGAGTTCATCGAGTCCTGGGCCGCCTACCACGGCCTCCGCGACGAATTGACCGGCCTCATCGTCCTGGGCTGTGATGAGGTGATGAGCAACATCTGCAAATATGCCTACTGCGCCTCCAGCACCGAGCGCCCCGCCTGCTGCCGTATTGAATCAGATGCAGAGTCAATCCGCATCCTCATCGAGCATCACGGCGCAGGCATCACCAACGCAGATTTCGAACAACTCATCGCTCCGCCCTCGTCCGGCCAACGCATCGGCGGCCTCGGCCTCCACGTCATCCGCGAGATTTTCGACCGCGTTGATTTCCGCCAGGAGGAAGACAAATCGGTCATCGAGCTGGTGAAAACCCTCACCTAAAGTCACGCCAAGGCTTTCGGCATCTTGGAGCACAATGCAGACGTGAGCGAGGCAGTGTTGGGCTTGGCCCGCAGGTAGAACCGCAGGCTGCCCTGCCGATCACAAATCCATACCTCCTTCGCTCCCGCTTCAAAATACAACCGCCGCTTTTCGTCGATTTCATTGCGCGTGTTCGACGGAGAGACGACCTCAACACAAATCTCCGGTGCGGCGGAGAGCGCTTTGCGGCCACCGATTTTCAACAGGCGTTTCCTCGATGCCCAGGCCACGTCGGCCACTTTCATTCCAGCCGAGGTGGAAATGGGCGTTTCCACCGTAGCATCTCCATCTGCCAACAAATCAATCAGCAAGGAACCAATTTTTAACTGCCAGCGCCCATGCGAGTATTCTGAAGGAAAGCACATAATGAGTCCTCCAAAACGGTCGGTTTCGATCTTGCCTTGATGCTGCCGCAGCTCGGGAACAGCGCAAACCTCGTCCCACCGGTCCAGATTAAAGGCCTTCTGATCGACAATGCGGGGTTGCTCGGCAAGGAAGCTCATGACGCTGCACTCTGCCATCACACCCCACTTTCGGCAAGACTGGCGTGCGAAAAAGGTTGCGGCGGCTCTAGAGCCGGATTGATGTGCGCCACACATGGCCAAAATCCGCATCAAGTCCGCCGGAAAAATCATCGCATGGATCATGCGCGGCATCGGTATGACGCTGCGCTGGGACATCCAGGACCACGCGGATGTGTTCAACACCACGCGCTCCAACACCATCTGGGCCTTCTGGCACAACAGCATGTTTCTCATCCCCTGGCTGCACACAGAATGGTTCGGTCACATTCCGGGCACCGTGCTGACCAGCCCCAGCGGCGACGGCCAGATCATCGCGGACATTTGTGCGAGCTTCGGCATTGAGGCTTCGCGTGGATCGAGTTCGAAGCCTGAGAAAGGCATGAGCGCCCTCATCGCCCTCGCGGAAAAAGCCCGCCAAGGCTACGACATCGGCATCACCCCGGATGGTCCGCGTGGGCCGGCCTACCATGTGCAGGCGGGCGTCGTGAAGCTGGCCCAGCTCACCGGCGTGCCGCTCATTCCAGTCAACATCCACTACAGCCGCTCCATCAAGTTTAAGACCTGGGACAAGTTCATGATTCCACTGCCGTTTGCGAAGGTCACGATGACCTTCCACCCCGCACACGCCATCCCGCGGCGCATGAGCGAGGAGGAGTTCGAACATCGTCGCCTCGACATAGAGACAATTCTGCGAGCCGGAACCAAGGATCTTGAAAATTCTTCGGCCACCCACTAGCCTCCGCGTCATGGAAACGCTCTCCGTCCGTTGCAACCACTGCGGTGCCCCGCTCGAAGTCGCAGAACAGACCCGCTTTGTCACCTGCCAGTTCTGCCAGAGCAGCCTGGAGGTGAAGCGCACCGGCAACTCCATCTTCACCGAGGAGGTCGCGAAGATCGCCGAGAACACCGGCAGGATGGCCGGGAGCCTCGCAGTCATCGAGCTTCAAAACGAAATCGAGAAGCTGGATCGTGAATGGGGCATTGAGCAGGCGAATTCGATGGTGCCTGGCCGCACCGGCTCACGCCCACCGGGCAATCCATATTTTGGCCTCGCCTTCACGGTCTTTTTCGCCGTCGTCTGCTTTGGCATGGCCTCCTTTGCAGGCTCGTTCGGCGCACCGGGCATTTTCCAGCTTGTACCCATCGGCATGGGGGTGTTTGCCTTGATCGGTGGCATCATGGGGGTGGCGAAAGGTCAGGATCGCACAGCGGCACTCGGCAACTATCAACAGCGTCGCGCCGATCTCGAACGCCAGCTTGCCGCTTTGCAGCAGAAGTAAATGCTCCTCGCCTTCCACAAGCCCTTCGATGTACTCTCCCAGTTCACGCAGGAGCATCCATCACACCGCACGCTGGCCGAGTTTGGCTTTCCGCCGCACGTTTATGCCATCGGTCGCCTGGACCGTGATTCGGAAGGTCTCCTGCTGCTCAGTGATGAAGCCCATTGGAACGACCGCCTCCTCAATCCCCGCCATGCCCATCCGCGCACCTATCACGCGCAGGTGGATGGCGCGATCAGCGACGAGACGCTGCGAAAAATCCGTGCCGGCGTCGATTTGAAGGAGTTCCGCTCCCTGCCCTGCCAAGCCCAGCGATTGGAAAATGAACCTGCCCATCCGCCCCGCGATCCGCCCGTCCGTTTCCGCAAAAACATCCCCACCTCCTGGCTCGAACTTGCCCTCACCGAAGGAAAAAACCGCCAGGTGCGCCGCATGACCGCCGCCGTCGGCTTCCCCACGCTCCGTCTCGTCCGCGTGAGCATCGGCGGACTGAAACTGGCCGATTTGGATCTCAGCGCCGGTCAATGGCGCGAATTGAGCGATGCGGAGCAGCGATTGGTGGTTCAGCCGTCAAGATAGGTCAAGATCGCCCTCCTTGACGCCTTGACCTCTTGCCCCCTCTTCATTTCCGTCCTTGCGCAGCGGCCCCTCCCTGCCATTTTCCGCGCCCTTTCCCCAACCCCAGCATGGCCCTTATCGTCCAGAAATACGGCGGCACCTCCGTCGGCAATCCCGAGCGCATCCGCAATTGCGCGCGTCGCATCCTGGAAACGCAGCGTGCGGGCAATCAAGTCGTCGCCGTGGTCTCCGCCATGTCCGGTGTGACGGACACCCTCATCAAGCTGGCCAAGGAAGTCTCGCCCGAGTGTGAACCGGTCGAGCGTGAAATGGACGTGTTGCTCGCCACGGGTGAGCAGACCACGATCGCTCTCACCGCCATGGCCATCAACGCCCTCGGTGGCAAAGCGGTGTCCCTCACCGGAGCGCAGGCCGGCATTTCCACCGACGGCGTGCATACGAAGGCCCGCATCGTGAACATCACGCCAGCCGCCGTTCATAAAATGCTCGACGAGGGCAACATCGTCATGCTCGCCGGCTTTCAAGGCGAGACCGTCAGCGGCGAAATCACCACGCTCGGTCGTGGCGGCAGCGATTTGACCGCCATCGCCATGGCCGCCGCCATCAAGGCAGATCTTTGCCAGATTTTCACCGACGTGGACGGCGTTTACACCTGCGATCCACGCGTGGTGAAGACCGCAAAAAAAATCGACGAAATCTGCTATGAGGAGATGCTCGAAATGGCCTCCTCCGGCTCCAAGGTGATGCAGAGTCGCAGCGTCGAGTTTGCCAACAAATTTGGTGTGCGCTTTGAAGTGCGCAACAGCATGAACCACAACCCAGGAACCCTCGTGAAAGAAGAAACCCCCGGCATGGAATCAGTCGTCGTACGCGGCGTCAGCCTCGAGCGCAACCAAGCCAAGGTCACCATCGACGACGTCGCCGACCGCCCCGGCATCAGCGCCGCCATCTTCGATGCCATCGCGCATGCGAATGTGATGATCGACATGATCGTGCAGAACGTCAGCTTCGACGGCATCACCGACATCTCCTTCACCCTCAGCGCCACCGACCTCGCCAAGGCCGAGGCCGCGTTGAAGAAGATCCTGCCTGATCTCGGTGACAAAGCCCAGCTTCGCACCACCAGCGGCATCGCCAAGGTCAGCGTCGTCGGCATCGGCATGCGCAGCCACAGCGGCGTCGCCGCCACCATGTTCCGCGCCCTCGCTGCCGCCGGCATCAACATTCAAATGATCTCCACCAGCGAGATCAAAACCGCCGTCATCGTGAGCGAAAGCGAGATCGAGAACGCCGCCCGCGTGGTCCACACCGCCTTCGGTTTGGATGCTTGAGGCGCGCGGGCCTCCGAGCCCGCAGCACTCTGCCAACACCTTCAAGCCGGGAATCGCCATCAAGGGAACTTCGCCCTTCGGCCAACCGCTGCGGACTCGGAGGTCCGCCCCCTTCACTCCGCGTTCTCAATGAACTCGACAATCGGCGTCGAGTCCTCCAAACCATGCGGATGATGCCCCACGCCGGGCTTGCGGATCAGCGTGATGCTGCCGCCGAGCGCCTTGAAACGTGATTCGATCAATCCCGTGTTCTCCTCCCACGGCACCACGTCATCGGCATCGCCGAACACATGCAACAGCGGCACCTTGTGCTGCGCTAGCGGCGCGAGGCTGTCCACGGGATTGCCTTTGTAGGCGAGAGCCTCCGCCTCATCTTTGAAGCCCCACAGCTTGGGTACCAGCGCCCAGTTCTTGGCATCGCCCTTCCCTTTGCCCTTGCCGCCTGGCCAGCTCTTAAAGTCGCACACTGGCGCGTCGGCATAAATGCAGGAGACTTTGTCGGGATTCGCAATGGCCCAGTTGTAACAGTACAAACCGCCACGGCTGAGACCGACGAGCGCGGGCTTTTTGCTCAGACCGTACTTCGTGGTGAGTTCAGCGTAGCATTCGTTCCATAGCTTCACGGCACCGGGAGAACCGAGCATGTCATTGATCTTCATATAGACGATGTGGAAGCCCTTGCCGAGCAGCGCGATGTCCGGCGCGGGCTTGTGACCGAAGAATTCGCCATGCCAGACCCACGGGCGACCTGCGGCGGCGGATTTCGGCGCGACGATGGTCACGAACTTGCCCGCGATCATGAGTTCGTGCTTCGCATAGCCGTTCCACTCACCCGTTTGATTGGGGAACGTGACTACCTTCGCGCTCGCGAGCTTGCGAGCCTCAGCGTCCAATTCAGCCGCCTTGGTCCTGGCTTCTTCCATCGGCAAACCCGGTTTGTTACCTGGCCGCTTGTGACCGACGTGGCTCAGCCACGCCGCACGCAGGATGGCGTGCTTCTTTTTTACCATTGCGAGGATCGCCGCGCCATTCGGATGATCGGGTGTGCCGTCGGGCTTCACCTTGAGACCCCAGGCATCAAGCACGGCCTGCGCCATGAGCAGATGGCCTTCGGGACCGGGATGCACGCCGTCTTTGGAGAAAGTGAACTCAGGATCGGTCTTCCGCTTCTCGGCGATGGCGACGTTCATCGGCCCATGGATGTCGAGCACCTCCCATTTCGCCTCACCACGCATGTCGAGCAGCCAATCAGAGTAGAAGTCGAGCACCTCGTTGTAGCCCTGGTAAGGCTTCTCATATTTTTCGAGGCCGGGCGGCAGCACGCGTGCCTTGATCGGCAGCGGGTCAAACACGGGCGGCGTCAGATGCACGATACGCGCGCCGGCGGCCGTGACTTTGGCGTGCAGTTTCTTCATCCCATCCTGAAACGCTTTCGTCCGCACAGCCCCGAGCGGATAGTAAATGCCGTCATTCATGCCGTAGCAGGCAAACACGAGCTGCGGCTTGGCTTTTTCGAGCGCCCGGTCAAGGCGTTCGTGTAGATCTGGCCGTGGAAAAGCTCCACCCGCATGCCCATCCTCGCTCAAACCGCTCACCGTTTCGCTGCTGAGTCCGAGTGGAATGATTTCCTTCGTCACCTCGGGATGTTGTGCGATCAAGGCGGCTTCGATGATCTCAATGTAGCCGCCACCCTGCGTGATCGAATCACCGAGGAAGAGGATGCGTTGTTCTTTGGGGAGTTCTCCGGCACTGAGGCCGGTGGCTAGGAGGAAGGAGAGGATGAGATGACGCATGAGGGAATGTTGAACCACGAATAACACGGCTGAGCACGCATGTTTTGTTCAGTCGCAGATCAACTGTATTTGAGATTCGGCGAGGCAACCTCGCAAACCCTTGCCATCACTACGGTCCTCCGCTTCTATGAAATGCAAGACATGTCAATGCTGGCTCACGCCGTCGTCCAAACTGCACAATGAACTGGTCCTCGCTTCTCCCATCCAGCCTGAATCCTGCTGTCCTCATTCGACAATTGTCGAGCGCTGACCACTATGTCGCGACCCAGGCATTGCGGGACATGGTCATCTTCTTGACCTTCGGCTCAGGCTTTCATCAAAGAGAAAAAGCAAGCGAGTGGCAGATAGGAATAACCCCTGCCACATCGCTCAGATCACGCTTTCACCGCCCACCGCAGCTTTGCCGGAGCCGCACGCGGGTTATCGCGCATCTCTTGCGATAACGGGCGGATGACCTCGTCGTTGGTGGCGCTGAAGAGACCGCTGCGGAGGCCTTCGCGGAAGAGATGCTTCACGCGGCGATCTTCGCCGGAGTGGAAGGTCAGGATGGCGACGCGGGCACCGGGACGCAGGCAGGTTGGTAATTGACGCAGGAACGTGTCGAGCGCGGAGAATTCCTCGTTCACGGCGATGCGTAGGGCCTGGAAGACGCGGCGCACGGTGGTTTCGCGGTCTTCCTCGTTCATGCGATGCGGCAGCGCGTGGCGCACGGCTTCGGCGAGCGAGCGGGTGGTGGCGTGATCGGTTTCGGCCAGCGCCTGCGCGAGCAGCTTCGCATGCGGCTCGTCGGCGTTGTCGCTGAGGATGGCGGTGAGTTTTTCGGCGCTGAGCTTGTGCAGCAGCTCGCGCGCTGAAACGCCTCGCTGCGGATTCATGCGCATGTCGAGCGGGCCGTTGTGCTTGAAGCTGAAACCTCGGGCGGGATTGTCGAACTGCATCGAGGAGCAACCGAGATCGGCCAGCAGCACGTCCACGCCATCACTCCAACCGAGTTCGCCAAGTGCGCGGGGCAGTCCGGCGAAGTTTATGCGTTTGACGACGAGCGAGGATTCCTCACAGTCACCGGCGCGCAGCCGTGCCTCGGTGCGCACGATCTCAAGGGGGTCTTGATCGAGCGCGAGCAGCGTGCCGCCTGGCTGCACCGCCTTCAGCAAAGCGCCGGCATGGCCGCCGTAGCCGAGCGTGCAGTCCACGGCACGTTCGCCGGGCTGTGGGGCGAGAATCTGCATGATCTCGTTCAACAGAATCGGCACATGCTGCCCAGCGGGTGTTTTGCCGGAGGCACGCACCTTGGCGATGGTCTCGGCGTAGCGCTCGGGATTCAGCTCCTTGTATTTGTCCTCGAAGCGCTGCGGATTTCTGCCGGAGTATCGCGGGCGGCGACGATGCGGCATTGGTGCGTCTGTCTCGCTCACAACTCGTTGTATTTGGCGTTCGATCCGCGTGCCTTCGCCACGGGATAGCGCGTTTCATTGCGCTCAATCTTGTCGAGCATGGCCTGGCCGAGATCGACGCCGAGGTTGTGCGCGAGTTCAAAGAGCAAAATGCCCACATCGGCCATCTCGTCCTTCAGCTCGGGCAGCTTGTCCTTCACCCGCTGCTCGATTTGCTCCGGCTGCTGCCAGACAAAGTGCTGCAACAGCTCCCCCGCCTCTGCGGTGATGGCGACGGCGAGTTCCTTCGGGCTGTGAAACTGCATCCAATCCCGGGCATCCCGAAACGCGCAGATGCGGGCGGTGATTTGGTCCATGGTCATGCGGCATGATGCGGTGCATGGCCCTGCGAGCAACCACGAAGGCGGCAAGATGAGCGCAGTCAGTCGCAAGCGAGAGGGAGACGACCCCAGACACATCAAGGATACTTGAGCTATGCACCTTAAATCCATCACCGCCCTCCTTGCCTTCGCCACCATGCTGTCTGCCGCCGATGATCCGGCGGTGAATTTCGTGAAGCAGATCAAGCCGATCCTAGCCGACCGCTGCGTCGAGTGCCACAACGTCGAGACGCTACTTGGCGATCTCAATCTGCAAACGAAGGCACTCGCCTTCCGCAAACGCAAAGCCGGACCGGTGATCGTGCCGAAGGAGCCGGAGAAGAGCATGCTCTATCTCGTGCTGAAACTACCCCCCAAGGATAATAAGGCCATGCCCGCCACCGGCCACCGCATCGCGAAAGACGAAGTCTCCACGATTCGCCAATGGATCGCCGAAGGTGCCGACTGGCCGGAAGGAAATGACGGCGTGATCACGCCGACACACAAGAAGTTGAAGGCAAACTAGTTTGGGGTTTCGGCTTCAATCGGTCATTCCAGAACCGGCTAAAGCCGGAACCACCAACATGCACAGGGCCTACTTCTTCGGCTGCCGCTGACGCACGCACTCGAAGAGGCACACGCCGGTGGCGACGGAGACGTTGAGGCAATCGACCTTGCCGCCCATGGGAATTTTGGCGAGGAAGTCGCAGTGCTCGCCAGTGAGGCGGCGCATGCCGGCACCTTCGGCCCCCATCACAATGCCGATGCCGCCTTTGAGATCGAGATCATAAAGGCTCTGCGTGGCTTCATCGGCGGTGCCGACGAGCCAGATGCCGAACTCTTTGAGCTTGTCCATGGCGCGGGCCAGATTGGTGACGCGGATGAGCGGGATGTTTTCCGCGCCGCCACAGGCCACGCGCACGACAGTCTCGGTGATGGGCGCGGTTTTGTCCTTGGGCATGATCACGGCGCAGACGCCGGCGGCATCGGCGGTGCGCAGGCAGGCACCGAGATTGTGCGGGTCCTGGACGCAGTCGAGGATTAGGACGAGCGGGCTTGCTTTGCCTTCTAGAATCGAGGGAATATCGCCTTCTTCATAGATGCGCACTTTGTTGTCGGATCGGGCGTGGCGGTTCTGCCGGGCGACAGGTGGTTGGGAACTCATGGGGACGGACGATGCGCGGGGAACGGGTTTTGCAAAATGATGAGGTGGCAAAATAATCACGCCGGGCGGTTGATTGGTGGGTGAAGTGACGAGAGAAGGCAGGATGAAACGATTTTTGAAGCGCAAATGGCTGTGGCTCGCTGTGATGGCGACGGCTGGCTTGATTTTCGTGCTGGGGTGCGAGTGGTGGATCGCAAGGGCAGCAGATGGACGGTGCCTGGATGAGGTGAAAACGGTGCCGGAAGCTCCGGTGGGAGTCGTGCTGGGCACTTCGGCACGATTGGCGGATGGCAGGGCGAATTTATTTTTCCTGCCACGCATGGAGGCGGCTGCGGCGCTGTTCAAAGCGGGCAAGGTGAAGGCGCTGATCGTGAGTGGAGACAACGGCACGCACGGCTACGACGAACCGACCGAGATG
>JBDNIB010001024.1:0-1730 GCA_041688535.1 Prosthecobacter sp. | reverse complement strand
TCGTTGCGGTCTATCAGGTTCTCTTCGTTGCTCTCCACCCCGCCTCGCGGCGACGCAGTTACTTCAAGTTCTCACCCAGAACACGGTTCCAGATGGCCGAGGTATTCCACCTCGGAGGGTCGTGACACTCCACAGCGCACGGGCGCACGCGTCCCGCGTGTTGCATTCAGCGTCCCCGCTGAATGCCGTTCGAGTACATCTTATCCTCTCACGTTAACGTGGGGGCAAGCGCTGATCAGGAGACGATTTCCCGCGAGGACGCGGGAAATGGCACGCGAGACGCATGCGCTCCACTTACGCAACCGGAGCAGCAGCCTCTGGCTTCTTCTCCTTCCAGGTGCTCTGGATGTAGATTTCGCGGAGCGTTTTGAAGTCGATTTGCGTTGGGCTGTCGGTCATCATGTCGCTGCCTTTGTTGTTCTTCGGGAACGCGATGACTTCGCGGATGCTGTCCTCGCCGCTCACGAGCATGGCGATGCGGTCGAGACCGAGGGCGAGACCGCCGTGTGGCGGAGCGCCGAAGCGGAAGGCATCAAGGAGATGGCCGAATTTGTGGGCCTGCTCTTCTTCGTTCACGCCGAGGACGCTGAACATTTTGGCCTGCAAATCACGCTCGTGAATTCGGATCGAGCCGCCGCCGAGTTCGTAGCCGTTGAGGACCACATCATAGGCTTCGGCGCGCACCTTGCCGTATTCGCCAGCTTCCATGAGCGGGATGTCTTCCGTTTTTGGGCGGGTGAAGGGATGATGCACGGCGACCCAGCTCTGCGTTTCGGTATCGTGGGCGAGCAGCGGGAAATCGACGACCCAGAGGAAGTTCAGCGCGGTGCTGTCCTTCGTCAGCGCGGTCATGTTGGCGATCTCGACACGCACGCGGCCGAGGATGTCGCAGGCTTCTTGCCAGGTGCCGGCGTAGAAGAAGATGAGGTCGTTTTCTTCGACGCCGAGCTTGGCGATGAGCGCCTTCTGCTCGTCCTCGCTGAAGAATTTCCACAGTGGACTCTTGTATTCGAGCACGCCGTTGGCGTCGCGCTCCACCTTGATGAAGGCGAGTTGCTTTACTTTCATGCCAGCCTGGGTGGCAATCTCGTTGAGGCGGATCATCTGGCCGGTGGTGATGCCGGCAAAGCCCTTGGCGTTGATGGCACGCACGACACCACCGTTTTCGATGGTGCTACGGAAGATTTTGAAGCCGCTGCTGGCGAAGACGTCGGCCATGTCTGCGATCTCGTTGCCGTAGCGTGTGTCGGGCTTGTCGGAGCCGTAGCGGTCCATCGCCTCCTGATAAGTCATGCGCGGGAAGGGCGCAGGGATCTCGCGGCCAGTCCCGACTTTGAACATGCTGACGAGTAGCCCTTCGACGAGGTTCAGGATGTCGTCGCGTACGATGAAGCTGGCTTCGATGTCGATCTGGGTGAATTCGGGCTGACGGTCGGCGCGCAGATCTTCATCGCGGAAGCAGCGGGCGATTTGGAAATAGCGCTCCAAGCCGGCAACCATCATGAGCTGCTTGTACTGCTGCGGGGCCTGCGGCAGTGCGTAGAAGCGGCCAGGGTTCAAGCGGGCAGGCACGAGGAAGTCGCGCGCGCCTTCGGGCGTCGGATTGCTCAGGATCGGCGTTTCGACCTCGATGAAGCCAGCGGCGTCGAGGTGATTGCGCGCGGCGTTGGTGATCTTGTGACGCGTGCGGATGTTTTTGTTCATGCGCTCGCGGCGCAGGTCGAGGTAGC
>JBDNIB010001023.1:0-4059 GCA_041688535.1 Prosthecobacter sp. | reverse complement strand
ATGTTGAGGATAAAATTCCTATTTTGGGTGATTTGCCGTTGATCGGCCGACTTTTCAGGTCGGAAGCCGAGCGGCACTTCAAGCGTAACTTGATGATTTTCGTCACCGCACATTTAATCGACCCTTCTGGTCAGCGTGTGAAAAACAATTTGCCTGACGCGGCCGCTTTGGGCGGTGTCGGAGGCAACCTATTGTTGCCTGCGGTGAACCCTTGATGTTGTCGTATCGGTAAAATTCTACGGGCAGGTGACTGACCACCTGCCCGTTTTGCTGTCGGCTGACGAGCTTCGCCCATGAAGCGTTGGAATTACCCGTTAAAATGCATCATAGATGAATACTTGGCTTATCACTGGCGGTGCCGGGAGTGGCAAGAGCTGGGTGCTCTCGAAACTTAAAAAACTGTTGAATGTGGCGGATTCCGCGGGATTTTCTGCTGACGATGCTGCTCGGAACGTGATGCGAGAGCCGCCAATCATGGCTGCACTAAGCAGATTATTCGGCCCGCAAGCGGCCGGTGGCACCCAGGCTGCGCGCGAGTGGTTGCGCTCCCAAATCCTCCCAGATCCAGAACTGCGGCAACAACTAGAACGGCTTGTTCACCCTCCGGTTCTGACTGCGTTGGAGGAGGGCCGACAGCTGGCTTTGCTATCTGGCAGCAATCTTTTCCTTGCGGAAGTCCCGCTGCACTATGAGATTGGCGCTTCAGTTTCAGCAGACTTTGTCATCGTGGTGGCTTCCAGCCGGTCGGTGCAGGTCAGGCGGATGATGGAAAACCGGGGACTTGACGAACAGACCGTTCAAAAGTTTCTGGACGCCCAGTGGCCCGTCGAAGCCAAGGTTGAAAGAGCGGATGCTGTCATTTGGAATGATGGCAATCTGGCATCTCTCGAAGCCCAGGTGCTGACGCTGGCAAGTCCCCTCTTGCAAGCATGAACGAACCACTTATTGAAACTAGCGCCTTAGAGGCAACCTCTTCCGACAATAAAACGACGTCTGTCATCGCGGCTGCCGAGCCCGCTTTGAAGAACGGCGAACAACTGTCTGAACAACGCCCAGTTGAGACTCCCGAGCAAACTGCTGAGTCACAGCGGCTGGATGGAGCGGTGCCGCCCTTTCCTCCTGAAATCTCGATTAATGACCTGCAAAATGCGACACTCGCAGAACTGCAGGAATTGGCTGACACAGTGGGTTTCCGGTTGAATGCCAGCCGAACCAAGCATCAACTCATTTATGATCTCTGCGCCTGGCTTGCCGAGCATAAAACCCGGCTAAAGGTCGAGGGGGTTCTCGAAATCGGCACCGACAACTACGGACTTATCCGTTATCCGAAATACAGCTTCATGCCGCTGCCTGAAGATGTTTTCGTGCCGTTGTTCCTGCTCAGAAAATTTAACCTGCGCCCTAGTCAGTTGATTACTGGATTTGCGAAGGCTCCGAAAGACCGGGACAAGTACCTGGCGATTGACCGCATCACCGAGATAGAAGGCATAGCGGTCGAAACTTGGGAGACTCCCGCTGAGTTTGACAAATTGACCGCCACCTTTCCCAACAAACGCATCATTTTGGAGACACCCAAGCCGTGCGCCCTCAGTTCGCGCATCCTGGACATCGTTGCCCCGTTGGGAAAAGGGCAGCGCGGACTCATCTGCGCGCCGCCTCGTTCGGGCAAGACCGTGATCCTCAAGGACATCGCCAAGTCCATCGCACAAAATCACAAGGAAATTTCGCTCATCATCCTGCTGCTTGATGAGCGCCCTGAAGAAGTCACGGATTTTGAAGAAAGCGTGCATGGTTGTGAAATCTACAGCTCCACCTTTGACGAAAGTCCGAAACGTCACAGCCAGGTGGCAGAGGTCGTGCGCGAGCGCGCATGTCGTCTCGTCGAGTTAAAAAAAGACGTCGTCATTTTACTCGACAGCATCACCCGTCTCGCCCGTGGCTACAACGCCATGCAGGGGGGCAAGGGGGCCATCATGTCCGGCGGTGTTGGCACCAAGGCGCTGATGAAGCCCAAGAAATTTTTCGGCGCTGCCCGCAACGTGGAAGAAGGTGGCAGCCTCACCATCATCGCCACGGCTCTCATCGAAACGGAAAGCCGCATGGATGAGGTGATTTTTGAGGAGTTCAAGGGGACCGGCAACATGGAGGCCACGCTTGACCGTGAAATTTCCGAGCGCCGCATCTTCCCGGCGCTGCATTTGCTCAAATCTGGCACGCGTCGTGACGATTTGCTCTATCACCCGGATGAGTTTAAGCGCATCACCCAGGTGCGCAAACAGCTTGCTGCTGTTCCCGCTGCCGAGGCTCTTGAGTTGCTCATCCGCAACATCAATCGCACCGGCAACAACGCTGAAATCCTCCTGATGGGACTCAAATGAGCGAGGCCGGAACCATTCAAGCAGACTACGAGTACATCGACACACCTGCGCACCTCGATCAGTGGGTCGTTCAGATGCGGGCGTGGCTTGCGGAAAGCCTGGACAAACGTTGTTGTCTCGACACTGAGGCTGACAGCCTGCATCATTATCATGAGAAGCTCTGCCTGCTGCAGGTGAACTGCGCAGGGCGCTATGCCTTGGTTGATCCTCTGGCCATCGCGGATGTCTCTCCGCTGCTCAAACTGCTGGACGATCATGAGCTGTGGTTTCATGGCGCCGACTACGATCTGACCATGTTGCGGCGCACCTATGACTGGAGTCCCCGCGTGATCCGTGACACGCAGATTGCCGCGCGTCTCCTGGGTGCGCGTCAGTTCGGCCTTGCCGCCTTGGTGAAGAACACCTTCGATCTCGACCTCTGCAAAGCTTCGCAAAAGGCTGATTGGAGCCGTCGGCCACTCCCGCCCAACATGCTTTCTTATGCCGTCGATGACGTGCGTTACCTGCTGACCATTGCGGAAAAATTCGTCGCCCAATTGCAGGCAAAGGGTAGGGAAGAATGGTTTCATCAAAGCTGCCGCGCCTTGCAGGAAGATGTCGCCGCGCGTGACAGTGTGCAGCGTGAGGATCCCTGGCGGGTGCAGGGCTGTGGCCGCTTGCACCCGCATGGACTGGCTCTGTTGCAGGCATTGTGGAACTGGCGTGAAGGCATTGCGAAGGAACGTGACCTTCCATGTTACAAGATCATGTCGAACAAGCAGACGGTCGCTTACACCGAGCTGTTCGAAGCAGGCCAGCAGCTTAATCCCCCCAACGGCTGGCGACCACGTTGGAAAAATGAGTTTCATGACATTGTGGCCGCAGTCGCCGCTGCTGCGCCCTCAGAGTGGCCTGCCCGTGCCAAGAAGACCAAGGGCCGGCTCAGCGACACACAGCGTGATCAGATCGACAAACTCTGCGCTCATCGTGAGAAAGTGGCGCAGGGGTTGGAAATTGAGCCTTCGTTGCTCGGCTCACGCGCCACGATGGGAGAACTCGTCGTCGATGGTAATCCGGCCAGTCATCTCATGAGCTGGCAGCACGATTTGCTGGCACGCGGACTGGAGCAGGTGCTGCAGGCGGTGTAACCCGTGTTCCGGGCAGTTACTTCTGCTTCAGCCAGTCCGGCAGCACGATCTCGGCGCTTTTCACCGGCGCGGTTTCACCTTTCCAGATGAAGCCCGCGCTTTCGAAGCTCTCGCGGTTTGCCCGCAGGTAGTCCAGCAGTCGGCGGCTCAGTTGCTTGTTCGGTGAGTCATGCCGCACGGCAAACGGCTGCACCGCCTTCGACTTGTCCGCAGGCAGCGGCACGCCGTCGAAATGCTCACTGTCGCTTTGAATGTTGATGCGATACACCACTGCCGCATCGAGTGAGCCGGTGCGCATTTGGTTCACCAAAAAATCCCCAGTCGGCACCTGGGAGGAGGCATTCTTGCTCACGCCGTCCCACAAGTTCATCGACCGCAGCATGGATTTCGTCAGGAATCCCAGCGTGGACTGTTCCGCGTTGCACAATCCCACGCGTAAACCAGGCCGTGCCAGATCCGCCAGCGTGCGTATCTCCTTCGGATTGCCCTTCGGTACGGCGATCACGATCTCCGCCTCCGTCAGCATGACCGCCTCCGGGAACTGCTCCGCCACT
>JBDNIB010001022.1:0-5503 GCA_041688535.1 Prosthecobacter sp. | reverse complement strand
CCCATTGGCTGACGATTACAGCTTCGGCATCCTGCAATCCGGCATTCACTTCGACTGGTTCAAGGCCCGCTGTTCCACTCTGAGAGGCGACTACCGCTACACCAGCGATACTGTCTTTGATTCATTCCCCTGGCCGCAAAGCCCTAACAAAAAACAGATCGGTGCCGTGGCCGCTGCCTCTTTGGCTCTGCGTGATCTGCGCAACGAGATCATGAGGAAGATGGACTACTCCCTGCGTGATCTTTACCGCACCCTCGAAGATCCAGGTGCCAACCCGCTGCGTGAGGCGCAAGACAAACTGGATGCCGCCGTGCGCGCTGCCTATGGAATGACGAAGACGGACGGCGTGTTGGAGTTCCTTTTGGAGCTGAATCATGCCTGCGCTACTCGCGAAAAAGCTGGTGAGGCCATCACACCTCCCGGTCTTCCACTGCCAGAGAGCGAGCATGCATTTTTTATCTCCAATGACTGCATTCTTCCTGAAATCCCAGATGGCAGTTCCGACGAGTCTCGCGCCAAGGCTGCACATTTTCACAGCTCTATTGTGCAAGAGCAAACTGCCAGCTACGGATAGCCCAACGCCGCATCCTCAAGCCTTATGCCTCAAAACCCCATCATTTTTAATCTAGTTCGTTGTGGTCCCGGAGATGTCGCCCGTGAACTCAAAAAAGCCGGGGAGATCGTTGACGAATGGAACAGCTCGCAAGGCTTGGACTCAAACTTCTTTGTCCGCCATGCTCATTGGTCCACCGATGCCGCCCCTGACATGTCTGACCGGCCTCAGGCCGTGATCAACCGCCAGCTAATCGACAAAGCAGATTTGATCGTGGCCGTATTCTGGAAGCGCTTCGGCACGCCGACGGGTTTATCTGCCTCTGGCACTCAAGAGGAGGTCGAACGTGCGATTAAGCAAGGGAAGCGTGTACTGCTTTATTTCTCGGACATCGAAGACACTCAAGATTGTAATGACAGTCAAAAAGCCTTGCTGGAAAAATTCCGGCACAGTCAGTTGGTCAAAGGCTTCTTCCGGCAATTCCGAAGCAGGGCTGAGTTTGAGAAGCTGTTTAGGTCTCATTTTGCTTCCGCAGTTCAGGAGCTGATTGCCAAGCATCAAAAGCCTGTGCCCAAGAGGAAAAAGGCAGCGGGCGTTTCTCAAACAGGGAGCGCGAATGCGAACATCCAAGGCGATAACAATGTCGTGGACCAGAGGGTGTACAATCAGCCAAGGAAGATTAAGCATATAGCGCCCCCTCCTGAAGGTGCTGTCACACCGGCTCAAAAAAAGAAAATCGAAGGCTGGTTGGATGAACTCGTGGAATGCACTGCTGGCATGGCCCGCCCTGCAGCCTATGGCATGTGGTGGAAGAGGCTCCAGAATGCGTGTGAAGTGACACGCTACGAGGACATCCTGTCTTCACAGATGAATGATGTTGAGAAGTGGTTCCGAAGGAACCGTGCGATGGGTGTTCGCAAGCAACGCACCAAAGCACCCGATCTCTGGCGCAGTTCACGAATCACAGCGATCAAGACGGCCATGAAAAGCATTGGGCGCACCAATGACGATTACTACCCCGAGATCGCGAAGCGACTGAAGATGAAGAATCCTTTCGACAGCATTACCGATTTAACCAAGACCGATCTCGAAAGAGTTTACCGAATGGTCATGAAAGATTCCGGCTAATTTCTGGCGAAAAGCTCACTCCGCCTTGATCCCGACTTTCTTGTTCCCGTTGTCGCGGACGGCATCGACGATTTGGTGGAGGGACTTGAGTGGGGTGTCGTCGTCGCCGGTGACTTCGATGCGGGCACCGGGGTGGTCGGGGAGGAAGGTGCTGAGGTGGCCGCGAAGGCGGCCTATGGCGACTTCTTCGTCGCCGATCAAAACGGCGTCGCCGTTCTTGATGACGCGGAGGGTGATGGTCTCGCCGGAGGAGGTGGCGCGGTCGCCATCGCGTGCGCCGGTTTTCTTGCTGCCTTCGCCGTCGCGGGTGCCGGTGCGTGGCTTGTCGCCGTCGCGCATGCCGGGTTTGCGGGTGCCTTCGCCTTCCGCTGACTTTCTGGTGCCACCTTCACCTTCAGCGGATTTGCGGGCACCGCCTTCGCCATCGCGCATGCCGGGTTTCTTGGTGCCGCCATCACGCATGGCGGGTTTCTTGGCATCGGTCTGATCTGTCAGATCGGACGGATCTGAGGGAGTCTTTTGGGCAGATGCAGCTTCGCGGACCTTCGGTGGGACTTCTTTTTCGGCCGCGCGGGCGGTGGTGAATGAGTAACAGACGAGGACGCTGAGCGTGAGGACGAGCAGCGTTTGGAGCACTGGCTGGCGGGTGGTGGGGTGGGCGATCATGTGGATGCGTTGGCGCAGGGTGGGATGGTTGCGCACACATGGAGCCAACCCTGCAATGCCCGGTGGTGCGAAAAAGGTCTCCTGAATGCGGAGGAGCGTGTGCCCGTAGTCGAGTCGCTCGGTGGGCGAGAGCAAAGCGAGCGCACCGGCATCACAGCGCAGCTCGCGGTCCGCCTGAAAGCGGGAGACGACGAACCACACGAGCGGATTGAACCAATGCAGTGCCTGCACGGCGATGGCGGCCCAGTTCCAGATCAAATCATGCTGCTTTACATGCAGCAGCTCATGCAGCACGACGTGGCGCAGGCTGCGCACGTCGAAGCGGGTGTTCCAATCCTCGGGTAGTAGCAGTTTCGGCTGACGAATGCCGACCATGGCGGGCGTGGTGCCGGCGGGCATGAGGACGATGGTGACGGCTTGGCGAATGCCTGTCTGAGAGGATAGATGGGAGAGGAGAGACGGGGAGAGTTGGCGCGGGGGCGGCGACGGAGGGAGCGGTTGAAATGGCGCTGGCGGAGGAGAGCTGCCGCTAGGACGAAAAGGGAGCCGAGGAGCCAGACCGCTAGCGCGGAATGACGAATGTCGAATGACGAATGGATGAAGTGGAGAAGGCAGAGGCAGACTTGATTTCAACCACGGAAGGCACGGAATACACGGAAGATTCAGAGGCCGCAGAACTGGCTGTGGTTTGGCTGATGATGGGAGTTTTTTCGTTCTGCATCCAGGCACCGAGGCCGAAGCCAGCGGGGATGAAGGCGGGGAGCATCAGCTTGGTGCCGACGAGCATCCACAGGCCGATGCGCCAGGCGGGACTGAGACGCGTGCCGAGCATGAGGCGCAGGCCGAGTACGGCGAGGATGAGCAGGCTGGCTTCCAAAGAGGTGCGCAGGAGCCAGTGGAGGAGGGCGTCGGTGGTCATGGCGGCTTACTTTTTGAGTTTCTTCTCGGCTTGGTTCAGCACTTCACGAAGCTGGGCGAGGTCGTCTTGCGAGACATCTTTGCGATCCAGGAGTCCGGCGACGAAGGGGGTGAGGCGGCCGTTGAACACGCGGTCAAGGAAGCTGCGGCTCTCCTCGTGCTGGCACTGGTCTTGCGCCACGGCGGGGGAGTAGCGGAATTCACGGCCCACGGCTTCGACTGCGAGAGCACCCTTGTCGGCAAGGCGGCGGATGAGGCTCTGCACGGTGCGCGGCTTCCAGTGCAGGCGGCCTTCAAGGTCTTTGACCACCTCAGCGAGCGTGCTGGTGCCGAGATGCCAGAAGACATTCATGACGGTCCATTCGGCGTCGGAGATTTTCGGGGCGGGAGGAGTGGGAGCGCGGCGTGCCATGATTGGATTGCAGATGTGATCCATGGATTACGCATGTAATCCTAATGGGCAAGAACTTTTTTCAACCAGCCATTCTGGAGCCAGGAAATCGAAGAATGGCTTGCCACTGTCCCATTCCGCAGCACAAAGCATTCACACATGGAAAAACTCATCGTTCACGGCGGCGCACCGCTTAAAGGTCGCATCAACATCAGCGGCTCAAAGAACTCCTCGCTGCCGATTCTCGCGGCCACGCTGCTGACCAAGGACACCTGCACCATCCGCCGTGTGCCGGACCTGAGCGATACGAACTACATGGTACGCATCCTCGGCGAACTCGGCGCCGAAGTGGAACGTGCCAGCGGCGTCGTGGTGGTGAAGGCGGAAAAGATCAAATCCGTCGCTCCCTATGACCTTGTGCGCAAAATGCGTGCCTCCATCTGCGTGCTCGGACCCCTCACGGGTCGTTTGAAGAAATGTACCGTGTCATTGCCCGGCGGCTGCGTCATCGGCGATCGGCCGGTGGATTTGCATCTCAAAGGCCTCGAAGCGCTCGGCGCGCAGATCATTGTGGAAGGCGGCGACATCTTCGTGAACGCCAAAAAAGGCTTTAAAGGTGGTCCGATGAATCTCATGGGCAAACACGGCTCCACCGTGCTCGGCACGGACAACGTCATGATGGCCGCCGTGCTCGCCAAAGGCACCACCATCATCGAGGGCGCTGCCGCTGAGCCGGAGGTCGAGGATCTGGCGAATTTCCTCATCAAGATGGGTGCGAAAATTCAAGGCGCGGGCACGAACCGCATAACCATCGAAGGCGTGAAAGAGCTGCACGGCGCGGAGCACACCGTCATTCCAGATCGCATCGAGGCCGGCACTTTCCTCGTGGCCGGGGCGATGCTCGGCGATGGAGTCACGCTGAAGCGTGTGATGCCCGAGCACATGAAATCGGTGACCGATGCGATGATCAAATGCGGTTTCCCGCTGGAGATCACCAAGGACAGCATCACGGTGCGGCCGAATCCGAATGCCAAAGGCTTTGATCTCACCACGCTCTGCTATCCGGGTTTCCCGACTGATATGCAGGCGCAGTTTTGTGCCTTGGCCTGCGTGATCAATGACTCCAGTTCGATCACCGAGACGATTTTCCCGCAGCGCTTCATGCACGCCGCCGAAATGAAGCGCATGGGGGCCAATATCGAGATTCAAAACGCCACCGCCCGTATTCGCGGCGGTTCACAGATGAAAGGCGCTCCGGTCATGGCTTCCGACCTGCGTGCCTCCGCCGCGCTGGTGCTCGCCGGTCTGGTGGCCGAGGGCAAAACCGAGGTGCATCGCCTCTACCACATTGATCGCGGCTACGAGCATCTCGACGACAAGCTCGCCGCGCTCGGTGCGAATGTGGAGCGGGTTCAAGATCGCGGCTAAACCTGCCGCTCTGCGGTGGCGAGAGTCAGCAGCGCCTGCGCGGAGGGCGACAGCGCGCCGCCTTTCTGCCAAACGGCGGCAATCTGCCGTTGCATTTTGGGTTCGCGGATGGCGATGGCCTGAATTGTCTTCGGCAGATTCCCCGCCGCCAGTTGCGGCACCAAGGCCAGGCCGAGACCTGCGGCCACCAGTGCGCGCACGGTTTCCAGCTCGCCTCTTTCGCAGGCGATGCGTGGCTCGAAGCCCGCTTTGCGGCAGGCTTCCAGGGCCGTGTCACGCGCACGGCCTTTGTAGAAGATGAAGGACTCAGCGGCGAGCTGCTTGAGGGCGATGTCCTGCTGTTTCGCCAATGCATGCGATTTCGGCACGAGCAGCACAAAGGGCTCGGTGATGATCAATCGCGCCTCAAACGCGGTCTT
>JBDNIB010001021.1:0-4157 GCA_041688535.1 Prosthecobacter sp. | reverse complement strand
GTGCGTGTCGGTCACGTTACCGTTGCCGTCGGGTTTGATGGCCAGGAGGTGGTGCTCTGGGAAGCCGCCGGTCATGTAGAGCAGGCCGGTCTGCTCGCTGAACACCAGCGAGGCGACGAACTGCTCTGTGGGGCCGTCAATGATCCACAGCAGCTTGCCGGTGCGCGGATCGTAACTGGTGACGCACAACGTGCCGCTGAGCACCATCTGCGTGCGTCCGCCGATGTCGCGAATCAGCGGCACGCAGTAGCTGCGCGTGTGATTCGGCCGCTCGATGCGCCACAGCTCTTTGCCGTCGCTTTTCGCCAAAGCGACGATGTAGCCGTCGCCGTCGTGGTCGCAGTTCACGATCACTTTGTCCTCAAACACCACCGGGCTGGAGCAGAAGCCGTGCTTGCTGGAAAAGAGGCCGGGACGCACCTGCCAGAGCGGCTTGCCGCTAAAATCATGCGCGGAGATGACCACGGTGCCCTTCGGCACCTCGCCTTTCGGGATCTCGCGACCCCCGTTCGCTTGGCGCGTGGCCGCAGTCTCAGTCTTGTCCAGGAAGGCGGTGAAAATGCGCTGCCCGTCGGTCGCAGGCGTACTGGAAGCCTGGCTATTGAGCCGGTGAATGCCCTCGATGGGCGCTTTGACCACATCCGACTGACACAGCAGTTTACCCGACACACGATCCAGGCAGACCAGCACACGCTGCTCCGTCTCCGCCACAGCGGCGACGATGAAAACGCGGTCCTGCCACACAATCGGCGACGCATGCCCGCTACCCGGCAACTCCGTCTTCCACGTCACATTGCCCTCGGCCGAGAGCGGAAATCTCGTATCAAGCGATGTCCCGTCCAAACGCGGCCCACGCCACTGCGGCCAGTCTTCAGCAGCAAGGAATGACGGGCCAAGGGCCAACAGCAGAGAGAAAAGAACACGCGGGGAGATCATGGAGCCAAACCAAACGACCCCAAGCAGGCAGAGCTTGCGCGAATGCCAGTGATGCGGGCACTTCCATGCCATAGCCCCTTCCCCGCGTGACATTCATACCAAAACCCGTCACCTCCCAGTCTTGCTTCCCGCCGGCAAACCCGCTCCAATACCCCGCATGAAACCCTTCGATCTTCAGGTCAACGGCTACGCTGGCACCGACTTCAACGGCGACAACCTCACCGCCGAAGCCCTCCATCACGCCTCCGCGGCCCTTGTCGAGGATGGCTGCGATGCCATCCTCGCCACCTTCATCACCGATGAAATCCCCACGCTGGAGCGCCGCATCAGCAAACTCGTCGAACTGCGTGAAAAGGACGAACTCGCCCGCCGCATGATCACCGGCATTCACATCGAGGGGCCGTTCATCAATCCCATCAAAGGCTACGTCGGTGCCCATCCGCCGCTCGCCGTGAAGCCCGCAAACGTGGACGACGCCAAACGTCTGCTCGCCGCTGCCGGTGGCCTCGCAAAGCTCGTCACCCTCGCCCCCGAGCATGATGAAGGCAGCAAAACCACCGCCTTCCTCGCCGCACAAAACGTCACCGTCTCCGCCGGACATTGCGATCCCTCGCTCGACCAACTCAATGCCGCCTGCGATGCCGGATTGACCATGTTCACCCATCTCGGCAACGGCTGCCCCATCCAGATGCATCGCCATGACAACATCATCCAGCGCGTCCTCAGCCTGCACGACCGCCTCTGGCTCTGCTTCATCCCGGACGGCGTGCATGTGCCGTTCTTCGTGCTGAAAAACTGGCTGGCCAGCGTCGGCCTCGACCGCACCATCTTCGTCACGGATGCCATCTCCGCCGCCCGCCTCGGCCCCGGCCGCTACACCCTCGCCGGCTGGGACATCCTCATCGGCGACGACCTCGTCGCCCGCTCCCCCGACGCCACCCACTTCGTCGGCAGCACCGTCACCGTGCCGAGGATCAAAGCGAACGCGTATGAGCAGCTTGGCATGAGTGAAGAAGATTTGAAGCGAGTGCTGGATGTGAATCCGCGGAAGGCGATGTCACATTGAACTTCCGCGTCATTCATCCGCTGCCATGGCTCGAGACCCATCGCGGACGTTACACCGTCGTTCGCTGGCTGTTTCCGCGTCTGCTGGCGGCGATCTACCTCATCGCCTTCATCTCGTGGGGCGTGCAGTATGACGGCCTCGTGGGTGAGAACGGCATCCTGCCGGCGAAGAACCTGCTAGAAAACGTCCACGCCTTTGAGGAGCGCGAGCACCAGACGCTGTTCTGGCAGTTCCCCAGCATGTTTCACTGGCATTATAGCGATGCCTTCGCGCATGGCTGCCTGATCGCTTGCTGTGTGCTGGCCGTGCTCGTGATGGCGGGTGTGGCACAGGGGCCGCTACTAGCGCTGCTGTGGTTTGGCTATCTGTCCTTTGCCACCACGGGCGACATCTTCATGGGCTACCAGTGGGATGCGCTACTGCTGGAGGCCGGATTCCTCGCGCTGTTTGTCGCACCATGGCGCGTGTGGTCGTGGTGCGACCCCACCGAGCCGCCACGCGGTTCGATCTTCCTGCTGCATTGGCTGCTCTTCCGCCTGATGTTCCTCTCCGGCTATGTGAAGATCGGCGGCGGCGATCTGCCGTGGGAAAACATGACCGCGCTGCTCTACCACTACGAAACGCAGCCGCTGCCGAACGGCTTTTCATGGTTCGCGCATCACTGGCCGCGTGGATTTCACATCGCGAGCTGCCGGATCATGTATGGCATCGAACTCGGCCTGCCCTTTGCCATTTTCCTGGGCCGCTGGGGCCGACTGGCCGCCGCGCTCGGCTTCGTCTTCCTCATGGTGCTGATCTCGGCCACCGGGAACTACAACTTCTTCAACTTCCTCACCGTCGCGCTGGCCCTCGCGCTGCTGGATGACCGCTGGTGGCCGAAATTCGTGCGCCGCTGGCTGCGCATCGACGCCGAGGCACCGCGTCCGTCCTTTGCGCGCTGGACGCAATGGCCGGCTCACCTCGCCGTCGTTCCCGTCGTGCTGTTCACCCTGCTCGCCGCCGATTCCCTCCTCGCCGGACGCATTCGCGGCTTCAAGCCGGTGCTGCCTGCGGCGTTGCACGAAACACTCGACATCCCCATCGCCCGCACGCGCAGTTTCAACGCCTACGGCCTGTTTCAAGACATGACCGAGGAGCGCCCGGAAATCCTCCTCGAAGTCAGCGACGATGGCGCGTTGTTCCTGCCGCTCGACTTCAAATACAAACCCGGTGATCTCAAGTTCGCTCCCCGCAGCATCGCCCCGCACCAGCCACGGCTCGACTGGCAGATGTGGTTCGCCGCGCTTTACCCCGGCTACGATCCGCAGCGTGATGCCCACCCAAACTCCCCCATGCACTGGTTCGGCCAGTTCTGCACCGCCCTGCTCCAGCACAAACAGCCCGTGTGGGATCTGCTGGAGCCACCGCCCTTCCCGGTCGAAAAAATCACCCACATCCACGCCAAGCTCTACCGCTACCACTTCACCAGCCCGGAAGTGCGCCAAATTTCCGGCGCATGGTGGGAACGCGAACTGATGGGCAATTTCAGCGGCACCATGACGCTCAAAGGCCCGGCTCGCTGACACATTCGTCATTCCGCATTCGTCATTCGACATTCCCACGCCTTTCTCCTTGCACGCAGCCGATTCGCGGCGACTATCGCGGCCCCTCAGCCACCTCGGCAGTGGGAATCACCTTCGGGGCGTAGCTCAGCCTGGTAGAGCGCTTGCTTTGGGAGCAAGAAGTCGTCAGTTCGAATCTGGCCGCCCCGACCATCTGAAATTTCAAATCTCAGATTTTAAACCATCCGATGTCCGCCCTCTACGCCGTCGCTCTCAGCACCTTCAAAGAAATGGGCTGGCACTATCGCGAAATCGCCGCCCAGGAAGTAATCGAGTCCGATTTCGAGGCGCATCACACCAAAATCCCGCTGCACCTCCAGGTTTTTGGCGACACTCACATCGCCAGCGTCGTGGCTACGTCCACGCTGCAAGTTCCCACCAGCCACCGCCTAGCCGTGTGCGAGCTGCTCATGCGCACCAACAAGGAGCTGAACCTCGGCAATTTTGAACTCGAATGGGACGGCGGCCAAGTGATGTTCCGCGTCACCAACGTCTTCCCGCCGAACCGGCATGATCAGCGCATCCTCGCCAGCATGGTTCACTCCGCCGTGGCT
>JBDNIB010001020.1:0-6254 GCA_041688535.1 Prosthecobacter sp. | reverse complement strand
TAAAGACGCAAGCCCGTTGGGCTTGGGGAACACTTATCCCAGCACCTTGATCTTCAGATTCCGATACCACACTGGAGCCTGCGCTTTGCCGTGCAGTCCCTGGACGCCGATGGGGCCGCTGCGGGCGAAGTCTTTGAGGGACTGCTTGAACTTGTTGGGGGTGCCGTCGGGGTTTTTGCCGATTTCGGGCCAGTTGTCGAGGTTCGCGTCGATGACGAGCTCGCCGTTGAAGACGACCTGCACGAGCGGGCCTTTGCAGGTGATGGTGAAGTGGTTCCACTCGCCCACGGGCTTCGCCATGCTCTTACTCGGCGGCATCGCATCGTAAATCGCGGCAACCATGCCGTATTTACTGCCGTCGGCGCTGTCGTGGACTTGGATTTCGAGTGCCTTCAGCACGTTCTTGATGTCACCGGAGCGCAGGAAGATGCCGCTGTTCGATTCGGCGATCACCTTGAATTCGAGGTCAAGGATGAAGTCGCCATACGAGTCCTTCGTCCACAGCGTGTCATGGGTCTTGGCGACGAGTTCTTTGCCTTCCCAAACCCAGCCTGCAGCATCGGCGGTGTTCGAGATATCCGCAGCGAAGAGATCCTGCCAGCCAGTGGTGTCAGGATGTTCGGCGGCGAAGGTGAAGGTGGCAACGAGGGTGAGGAGGCTGGTGGCGAGTTTCATGGTGAATGCGGGGATACCAACGCGAGAATGGCGGCGGAGGTTCCAAGTTTCAGGGGTTAAATTCTGGCCGGGCTGATTCGAGCGGCCTGTCTGGCCGTCATCGCCTGGGAACCGGGGCGCGGCACATGGTTATTACCGCTCTGATTGTGACCATACAGTTTTATGGCATTGCTTTTTTTTATTTAGCGGTCAATCATCGGCAAAATCCCGCTACGGAACCTCAGAAACGTCACATCCATGAAACTAGCCAAGTCCTTGTTCTTCCTCCCGGTTCTCGCCGCGCTGTCCATAAGCTCCTGCGTCAACACCGTGCCATCAGGCAACCTCTATTCGACCTACGGCACCCACGGTTACGACCCCAACAGCTTCGGCGGTCACGGCGGCGGCTATGGTGGCGGTTACAATATCTGGCCCAACTGCCCGGACCGTTACAACGGCAACTACAACGATTATTACCTGTGCGACGGCCACAGTCACGTCGAGTACGGCCAAAGTTCCGCGCGCAGCTTCACTACCATCCAGCAGCGGAGTGTCGAGTACACCTCGGCGAAGTGAGGCATTACTGCCGCATTTCGAGATGAATTTAAACCTCTCCGGCCAGACCGTTGCCGTATTCGGAGCCGCCCGAGGCATCGGGCGGGCGATCGCGGAGGGGTTTATGGCCGAAGGCTGTGCCGTGCGCGGCTTTGACCGCGAACAGAGCGCGGATTTCATCACTGCGGGCGATGTGACTCATTACGACGCAGTGCAGGCCTTCGCGGCGGAGTTTAAGCGCGTGGATCACGTCGTTTTCTCCGTCGGCGTCGGCTCCGGCAAGTTCGGGTTTCCTTTTTGGAACCTGGAGCCGTCCGACTGGGCGCGGGTGCTGGAAATCAACCTCATTGGCGCGGTGAACGTGGCGCATGCCTTTGCGCCAAAGCTGATCGAGCGCGGCAGCGGGTCGATCCTGTTCCTCGTTTCTGTCGCCGGGCAGATGGGATCGCAAACCGACCCGCCCTACAGCGCTTCCAAGGCCGCACTGATCAATTTCTCCCAATGCGCGGCCAAGGACCTCGGCCCACACAACATCCGCGTGAACGCGCTCGCTCCCGGCATGGTGAAAACGGAGCTCAACCAGTCCATCTGGGCCGCTGGGCAGCAGAAGCTGCCGGAAGCGCAGCGCCAGAGCTTCGATGACTGGGCGGCGGAAAAAATCAAGAAGGTCTCCCATCTCGGCCGCTGGCAGATGCCGGAGGAGTATGCAGCGATGGCCTGCTTTTTGGCCTCGGATCACGCGAAAAACATCACCGGACAGACACTCAACATTGATGGTGGTCAGGTGATGCATGCGTGACATTCCGTTCTCGCGCCGCATGTTCGCTGTGCTTTTCCCACATCACTCATGAAAATCATCATCACCGGCGGCGGCGGCTTCCTGGGTTCGCAGCTTTGTCAGCAACTCCTCCAGCGCGGCACCTTGTGCGGAAAATTAATCCACGAGATCGTGCTGCTGGACGCCTTTTTTCGGGAGCCGCAGGCGGATTCCCGCGTGAAACAGGTGAAGGGCGACATTGGTGATCGTGCCACGGTGTTCGCAGCCACCGGCCCGAAATTCGACGTGATCTTCCATCTCGCCTCGATGGTCAGCGGCGAGTGCGAGGAGCGCTTTGACGACGCGATGCGCGTGAACCTCGACGGCGGACGCAACGTGTTTGAAGCCGCACGCGCAGCGGAAGGCAGGCCGCGCGTGGTGTTCGCGAGCAGTGTGGCGCGTTACGGCGGCATCGACATGGCGCAGATGATGACCGACCACACGAAGCAGCTACCGCAGACGACCTACGGCATGACGAAGGCCATCTGCGAGATGATGGTGAATGATCACACGCGCAAAGGCCACTTCGATGGCCGCAGCGTGCGCCTGCCCACGGTGATCGTGCGTCCGGGCAAGCCAAACGCGGCTGCGTCGAGCTGGGCGAGCGGCATGTTTCGCGAGCCGTTGAATGACGTGGAATGCCTGCTGCCCATCCGCCGTGATCAACCGCATCCGATGACGGGTTATCGTACCGTGATCGAGTCATTCATCGCCTTGAGTGAAGTGGACGAATCCAAACTCGGCAAAGATCGCGCCTACGTGCTGCCCGCGCATCGCGTCACGCCGCAGATCGCGGAACAAGTGATCCAAGAAGTCGCCGCAGCGCGTGGCATCGCGCTGGGTCCGATCACGGACGCCTTCGACGCTCGCATCCAGGGCATCGTGGACAACTGGCCGCAGCAGGTGGACGGCGCACGCGCGGAGGCGATCGGCCTGCCGCGTCCGCCGGAGCTGAAAGTAATCGTGGAGCAGTATCTCGCGGACTTTGGGCCGCAGTGAGGGCGGCGCATGCGTGCTTGCCGCCTGCTCTCAGTGCGCTAGCCTCATGGCATGAGCAACCAGCGCGCCCTGCCGCCTTTTCCTGATCCAACGCAGATCCGGCTTGATCCCAAACGCATCCTGATCGGCTTTGTCCTGCTGTTCCTCGCCATCGGCGTGTATTCCGGCATCTATCAGGTGCCGACAAACTCCGTAGCCGTGGTGCAGCGTTTCGGCAAACAGTTAGAAACCGTGCCGCCCGGGCTGCACTTCAAGCTGCCCTGGGGCATCGACATGGCGACCATCGTCGAGGTGGAGCGGCAGCAAAAGCTGGAGTTCGGCATCGCCACGCGGGGTGCCACCAACATTTACCAAAACTCGGACTTCGAGGAGCAGCAACGCGAGAAAAACATGGTCACTGGCGACTTGAATGCCGTGCAGGTCGAGTGGGAGGTGCAGTACCATGTGGAAGACCCGGTGGCCTACCTTTTCAACTTCCGCGAGCCGCTGGCTACCCTGCGCGATCTCGCCGAGGCGGTCATGCGCGAGGTCGTGGGCGACCGCACTGTGGACGAGGTGCTCACCATTGGCCGCCAAGAGATGGAACTGAAGGCGCTGGAGCGGCTACGCTCCCTAGTCAGCACGCTGAAGATGGGCGTTTTCATTGACCTTATCCAGCTCGGCAATGTAAACCCGCCCACGCTGGTAAAAGCCAGCTTCAACGAGGTCAACAGCGCCCAACAGGAAAAAGAATCCGCCATCAACCAGGCCAGTGGCGAGTACAACCGCGTCATCCCCCGCGCCCGTGGCGAGGCGGTGCAGAAAATCAGCGCCGCCGAAGGCTACGCCACCAAGCGCATCAATGAAGCCGAGGGCGACGCCGCGCGTTTCATCGCCCTGCTGGTCGAATACAAGAAGGCTCCCGAGGTCACCAAACGCCGCATGTACCTCGAAACCATGAGCGCAGTGCTGCCCACCGTGCCTGGGAAAATCATTCTCGATGAGCGGGCCTCCTCCTTCCTCCCGCTGCTGAACCTGCGCCAGTCCGCCCCTCAATCCGCCCCTGCCCCCGCCTCCCGATGAAATCTGCCTTTGCACTGATCGCTGCCCTCGCCCTGACCATCGTGCTCAGCTCCGGTTTCTACACCGTGGGTGAGACCGAACAGGCCATCATCACCCAATTCGGCAAACCCGTGGGCGAACCCGTTACCACCGCCGGCCTGCACTGGAAAACGCCCTTTATCCAAAACGCCAACCGCATTGAAAAGCGCGTGCTGGAGTGGGATGGCGAGTCCACCGGCATGACCACGCGCAACAAAGTCTTCGTCATGGTCGATGTCTTCGCCCGCTGGGAAATCGTCGAGCCGCTGGTTTTCTACCGCCAGTTGACGGATGAAAACCGCGCCCTGTCACGCCTCAACGGCATCATCGGCAGCGAGACGCGCATCGTCATCGCCAAGCACGACTTCATTGAGGCCGTGCGCACCACCAAGGGCCGCAAAGTCGTGCGCGACGCCCCCGCGCCCGACGCCTCCACCACCCTTTCCACCGCCGAGGCCCGCATCGGCGTCCTCCCCAGCATCGTTCTGGGCCGCAGCGAGCTGGAGGCGGAAATTCTGGCCAATGCCAGCCCCAAAGTGAAGGAACTCGGCATCCGCATCCTCGACGTGCGACTCAAACGCATCGATTACGATCCCTCCGTCAGCAAGTCCATCTACGAGCGCATGGTCACCGAGCGCCAGCAGATCGCCGACCGCTACCGTGCCGAAGGCGAGGGCGAGGCCGCCAAGATCAGCGGCGAACGCGAACGCGACCTCAACCTCATCGAATCCGAAGCCTACCGCAAAGTGCAGGAGATCGAAGGTGCCGCCGACGCCAAGGCCACCGAGATCTACGCCAAAGCCTACAACCAGACCACCGAGGCCGCCGAGCTGTTTGAGTTCGTCAAAACCATGGAGGCCTACAAGACCATCGTCACCCCCGACACCACGATGATCTTCACCACCGACAGCGAGCTCTTCCGCTTTTTGAAATCCAGCAACCCGCAGGCGAAGGCCGCTGCCGCTGGCACGGCAGAGTTCACGCCGCTGCACAAGTTGCCGACGCTGCTGGAAGTGGGGCGGTAGATGAGAACGTCTAGATTAGCAACCGTAGGACTTCAAAACGACGACAGACGACCTCCGAGCGGCTGGTTGGTAGTTAGAATGCATCATTTAGAATAGCGACCGCTGAAGTCGCCATAGAACAATTTTGGGTTGTTGCGGATGAACTGTGTTCTGATTGCTTTGGCTGCTTTCTTCTCCACATAAAAACGGTCAGTTTCAGCATCAACCTTCGACTCCTCATATCTGGACATAAACTCGTCCAATTCATCCTCGCGCGTCTCTTGGGCAAACGGATGAGCTGCACGCTCCTCTTGGAATCTGGAAAAGGCGGTGTCTGCAATATCTCGGAGTGTCAAAAGTTCGAGCCTCTCGTAGCCAGCGCGGGCCATCGGAAAGTAGTGACGAGTAGAGTTATGGAAGTATTGCTGAAAGCCTCCATTGCCGACCTCAGTCTCAAGTTGCAGGGTCGTGTAAATCGTCTGATAGCCAAGACCAAGATCATCGAGAGTCTGTAAACTCTCTTTGAGCGATTTGATCGGCAGTGCCGATACAATGTCAAACATGGCAATCTCTAGCTCTTGGTCGGGAATCGAGGCCAAACTCTCGGCAGTGATCACCCGCCATTTGGGACGCTGCTGAACATCAGAAAGGAAAGATCCAATGTGTTTTTCGACAATAGCTGTGAGCTTCTCTTGGCTGATTGACGAAGGCAATGGTGGTGGCTTGACTGCTTGTTCCTTTTTCGAGAATGGCCACATAACTTGAAGTTGTTGTGCGAACTAGTTGATGGGCGACACTTTTGTCGAGCATCGACGGACTTGCGGGTTCATGGGTGTCGATTTTGACGGGTATTTCGGAGATGAGCAACAGATCTGGGAGTTGATACGCAAATAGGCGTGATATTCCAACAAGGAGGCCCATCGCGCCGGAAAAGCCGACAACAATTCAGCCAGCCATGACGCCAAGAAGCAAGCGTCTCGATTGTTGGAACTGGCGGAGTCATTCAGACAAAACCAACACGCCTTTGTCATCATTCCTGCGCTTCAAGTGTGCGAAATGCGGGCCCAGGCACCTCGCCCTGATCACCCACGTTTTCGCCAGTCCTCCAGCCGTTGCGCCAGCGTCGCGGCGGTGATGGCTTCGGT
>JBDNIB010001019.1:0-2717 GCA_041688535.1 Prosthecobacter sp. | reverse complement strand
TGCTCGCGCTGTTCATCAAGCTGCACCACCACCGTGGCATAACGGTGGCCTTTGCGGGTGGCGGTTTCGTCAATGGCCGCCGTAGTCACCGTGCTCCAATCCTGCTCTGCATGGGCTTGGGCAACATAATGCTGAACGATGCGCCAGAGCCGCGTGTTATACGGCGCAGCGGAGTTTAGCCGCAATACCGATCTGGCGATCCTGGCCAGCGAGGAAAACGCCGAACGGCTCGCGAGGGCCATGCAGGCCCTCGAAGCCGAGGTGATTGCTGTGCCGCCTTTTCTGCTTCACCACCTCGAAGCTGGCCTCGCCGTGCATTTTCGCTGCCAGCATCCCGATGCCGTCGGCATGAGGGTGGACGTGATGTCCCGCATGAGAGGCGTGACAGACTTTCACACGCTCTGGGAGCGCCGCACCACGCTGGAAATGGATGACGGCACCCTGTGCGACATCCTTTCCCTGCCGGATCTCGTGCAGGCCAAGAAAACCCAGCGCGACAAAGATTGGCCGATGATCCGCCGACTCGTGGAGTCCAACTATTTTGCCAATCAGGCCGATCCAAGCCCCGAGCAGCTCACCTTTTAGTTTCAAGCACTCCGGATCCCGGAACTGTTGTGCAATCTCGCCCAAGCCCATCCAGCTCTCGCCAAAGAGGCAGCGGCGGCACGCCATTTGATCCATCACGCCATCTCTGATGATGTTCCGGCACTCATCGTGTCTTAGGAAGACGAGGAGCGTCAGGAACGCCTCGAAGACAAAGCCTACTGGCAGCCGCTGAAGCAGGAGTTGGAGCGCCTGCGGCGGCATTAAGGGCAACGCTACCGCCACAAAACCCCGGAGAACTTCTTCGCCACCGCCTGTCGATGCTTCGGCCATTCGCGGATTTGGAAGGTGGGCCAGCCGGTGGTGGTGGCGAGGCGTTTGTTGTCGGGGGTGTGGAGGCTGAGGAGCACGGGGAGCACGGGGAGACGGCCTTCGCAGAGGGTGGGATGGGCGGTGAGGGCGAAGCAGTCGTGGACCTACAATTGCCAATTTGTGCATTTCGTGTATTTTTCGTGCATGGCAACAAAGACAATCACCTTGGAACTCGATGCCTACGAGAAGCTTCGGCAAGTCAAACGGGGAGGCGAGTCCTTCACGGAAGTCGTGCGCCGTGCGGTCTGGGTGGATGCTCCCGCCACGGGCGAAGGTCTGCTCACCTACTTCCGAAACGGCGGAGGTGGCATCTCTGACAAGTATTTGGACGCGGTGGAGGAAGCGGCCAAACATGATCCCATTCCCGACGATCCATGGGCCTGATCCTCGATACGAACTTCATCATCGTGGCCGAGCGCGAAGCCAAGCGCGGGGTGACGACCACCATTGACCGATTCTTTGCCAGCAGGGCGAAGGAGAGTTTTTACATCACCTTCACCGTGGTTGGCGAGCTGGCCTGCGGCCAATCGGCGAGCCCCAAAAAAGACTGGGAGCGCCTGTGCCGCCCCTACCCGATTCTCCCCTGGTCCAACGATGTCTCATGGCAGTATGGCGAGATCTATCGGGGGCTTGCAGCCAAAGGACAACTGATCGGTGCCAACGACATGTGGATCGCCGCCGCTGCGCTGGTGCATGGCATGGGAGTGGTCACCAACAATGGGGACGAGTTCAGCCGTGTTCCGGGTTTGACGGTGGTGCCGTATTGAAGAAAGTGGCTGCGGCTTTAGCCGCATCTTCTGGATCCCTTCGGCTAAAGCCGCAGCCACTTTCTAACACCAGAACTGCTCTGGGAACTTCTTCGCCACGGCTTCGAGGTGCTTGGGCTTTTACCTTTTGGCCCTTGGCATCCCCGAGGCAGCAAGAGAGGTCGGCCCGGTGACGCGATCCAGCCCTAGAGCTTGAAGCGCGGCCATGCGGGCGGCGCGGTCATCGAAGTAAAAGTGGGCATCAATCGGGTGCAACCAGCCGGTGGCATCACGGATGACGTTGTTGACGTGCAGATCGAAGACATCCACCTCGCCGAGCAGATCATGGGCGAGGATGAAGTTGCCGCTTTGGGAGCGCGGATAGGGATCGCATATTCCTTGAGCCACCAGGCCGGTCTTGAGTTCCGTCCAGTCGGGGTGTGTGCCGTTCACATAGGGCTGCGAGATGACGAGGTGCAGCAGCCCGTCTTCCTCGTAGCAGCCGAGCATCTGAAGATCGTCGTCGAAGAAGCGATTGCAGAGCAACAGGTCGGTCAGGTAGTCATAGAGTGACTCGGTGGCAAGCGCGTGAACGTTTGCGACTTTGAGGGCTCGACCTTCAGCCTGGAGGTAAGCCACACGATGCTCTTTGCCACCGCGCATCGGATTGGCTTCCAGTAGTGCCTTCACTGCCGCCGCGTCCATCCACAAACCTGCTTCAGAAGTAAACTACCTCAAGGCATGGACTTCATCGTCGCCTGATTTGCGCGAACCTGCTCCATCGTCACCACACCCTGCGTCAGCAACGCTTTGCGCCGCGCATCGGAGAAGCCCTTGAGAACCGCCGTAGCGATCATGGGCTTTTTCGAGGGCGTCGGGACTGTGGAGGTAGAGTTCAATGAAACGAAGTTTGCTTTAGCGCGGGGGATTTGTCAAAGGCTGTCGTTTCGAGATAAGCCTGTGAAGACGCCTCCGCAAAAAGTCGCTGGGCCATTCATTCACTGAACGAGCTGATACTACCAAGGCGTTAGGAGCAGATGCGTCACATCAAAGAGG
>JBDNIB010001018.1:0-9862 GCA_041688535.1 Prosthecobacter sp. | reverse complement strand
GCACGGAAGGCATTTTGAGCGGGTGTCTGGCTGCGGACCACCTTCTTGTCACCAGCCCTCCAGGATCTGCGGTGTGTTCCCTGGCTAGTGTCGCATCTGATCTTGAAAACTTGGCCATGCTACGTCGAGAGAAGATCGACATCGTATTCGACCTCAGTGAGGGGCCGCGAGGCCGTTGGCTTGCACTGGCCTCCGGCGCACGTTTCAAAGCCTGTGCCTCGACGGATCGTATCCCGGCTCCTTGGCCGACATTTTTTGACGAGTGCATGCCTATGCATGCTAATGCCGAGCACCGGGTGCGACACGACTATCTGCTGGCCCGTGACATCCTAGACCTGCCAAATGAGACCCCGCCATTGCAGTTCGCCCGAGAAAAGGCAGACTTCGAGTTCGTCTCACATAACCATTTGCAGGGGGTTACAGTCGTACACCCAGCGACACGCTGGAAGCGCAAAACATGGCCTGCTGAACGCTGGGCGGAAGTCTGTGGCGCCTTGTCGGAAAATGGGCACCGTATCGTGCTCAGTTCCGGCCCTGGCGCTGATGAGGTGGCATCATGCCGCCGGATTCAAGAGCTGGCAGGGATTCCACTGCTACTGACGGAGGGACGACTCAGTTGGGCGGGCATGGCGGGTCTCATGTTGTCCGCACGTTTGTTTGTGGGCGTGGACACGGCAGCCATGCACCTTGCCGCCGCTTGTCAAACCCCCGTGGTGGCATTGTTTGGTCCTACGGTGGACGTGGCCTGGAGGCCTTGGAAATGTTTGCATCGACTCGTTACGCCTTGCATGAGCGATGCGGAGATTACTCGCGCCGATGGTCATGTGGATGGCCGTCTTCGAAAAATGGATCGAATCGAAGTTTCCCAAGTCATGGATGCCTGCCGCCAAATACGTGAGGACATTAAACAATGAGGGTGTTTTTTGTTATCAACCAAGACCTTTTTGATGGGTCTGCCCATGCCCTCTATTGCTACCGCAATTGCGCTTGGCTGGCGATGACTGCCCCCTCGGAGTGCCTAGTGGAGTTGATCTTCGCTGGAGCGAGTCGGTGGAAGAGCATTGATGAGACCGCCCGCGCGCAGACCCATTTCCAGGTGGGCACACCGCCACTTCGGGTAACCGCCGTGCCTGCGTGGCGCAAAAAAAAGCATCGTAGAGGGATCACCCTGAATGCTTGGTTTCATCATTGCTTGGCCAGTTATTTGGCGGCAAATGCGGTTGCGGGAGACTGCTTCATCACGGCCAGTTTCCCCAAACTCCTCGAATTTATCGCAGGGAGGTCTGCGCTTACAGCCCGTCTCCGCCTAATCTATGAGGTGCATCAGTGGGCGGCGCTGGATACTGGTCGTGAGAGTCCGAGAGCCGCCACCGAAATGCGTGCGCTGAAGCATGCGCTCGGCTTTGTGACCACCACGGATGCCTTGGCGGCGCTTTTGGTCGATGCTTTTCCTGCCTTGCCGAGAGTGAATTTGGGCTTGGCATGCAGCAGTATGCGGGCTGCGATAACGCCGCCGCCGACTGGAGAGCGCTTTGTCCTGGGTTACATTGGCTCAGTTTATCCCGGTCAGGGGGTGGACTGGCTCGTTGAAAACTGGGCAGTCGTCCAAAGTCACCTGGGTAGGCCCGTGGGCCTGATGATTGCCGGTGGAGGAGAAAAGGAAGTTGCGGCGCTTCGGACATGTACGCAGAAACATGGGGGGCAAGATGTGGAGTTCATGGGACGGATCACGCAGGGGGAGGTTCCGGATTTTCTTGCATTGATCAATGCGCTCGTTATTCCAGCGAAAGCGGAAGGTCGCATGCCGTATGTGGCCATTACGAAAGCCTATGATTACCTCTCCTACCATCGCCCAGTGATCGCCTCAGCTATCAGGTCCATCACCGAAGTCATGCGACCCGAGGTGGAGGGACTTTGCTTTACGCCGAGTTCTCCCGTTGCGCTGGCGGAGTGCATCCACCGTCTTCTCGTCGAACCTTCACTGGGGAAGGCGCTGGTGACGGCAGCTTTAGAAAAAGCCGTCACGCTGGATTGGGAAACCCGTGCGAAGAAGTACTGGCGCTGGCTTTTTGATTCAACGATGTAGTCCCATGATATCAAAAGTACGAGAGTGGCTGGACCACAAAAGATTCCGCCGGGGCATACGGCAATGGTTCCGTCAGCGCGGTGATGAAAATTTACGGCTGGACTATCCTCTCGATGCATCCTCCATCGTTTTTGACGTGGGTGGTTTTGAAGGAGACTTCGCTGCGGCAATCCATAAACGCTACGGATGCACGGTCCATGTTTTTGAGCCAGTCCCAGACTTTTTGAATTCCTTGCGATCACGTTTTGAGGGTAATCCCCAGATCATCATTCACCCGTTTGGGCTCGGTGGTCGCACTGAAACGGTGCCGATGAGCCTAGCTGCGAACGGCTCCTCCCATGTGAAGGAAGCTGGCGGAGACCGACCAGTCTCTGCGCAGATTCAGTCTTATGCAGAATTCATCGCCCAATCAGGTGTCACAACAGTCGATCTGATGAAGAGCAACATTGAAGGGGCAGAGTTTGATCTTCTAGAGCACATGCTGGACAATGGAGGCATCTCCAACATTCGTGATTTGCAGGTGCAGTTCCACCAGTTCGTTCCAGACGCGTCTCGCCGCAGGCGTGCCATCCGTCGCCGACTCACAGCCACTCATGCACTCACTTACGAGTATTATTTTGTGTGGGAAAACTGGCGGCTCAAGCAGGCCCGTTAATCACGGTCAAGCCATCGACGCTTCCATTTAAGCCAGCGTGAACTTAATCGACTGGGTCGAGGTTCTGGAGCCAAAGTCGTTTGCTTTAAGGTTCGACCATGGTTCATCGTCGAATAGGCTTCAGCGATGAGATTGAAAAGGTTGTAGCGATTCAGAACGAGATCGCGTGCTTCAAGCAGAGCCGGAATTCGGTCTGCATGCGAATCGTGTGCGTTCACCATGATCTGTTTGATTTGGTGGATGGCACCTGCTGCGTCGTCAATGTCGATAGAAACGAATGAATTATTAGGAAAATACTCGCTGATATTGGGACAGCCATGGTAGAGGGGGACCGTGCCTGCAAGAAAACAGTCGGCAATTTTTTCTGTCCAGTAGTCCGAGTGTCGGCTGTTTTCGATAGCAATCGAAAAGCAGAATGGTGCCAGCCCATCCCACTTGTCTTCCAGCGGGCGGAAGCCTCTGCCGAAAACCTCGACGGGAGCCTGCCGCATGAGTTCTCTCACGAATGCTAGCCGCCGTCGGTGGCCGCGGGTGGTCGTTTTTGTACTCGAGATGACTGACACTCCCTCCGTCTTTGCTGGGAATGACATTTGGCTAAGCTCATCGTATGATTTCCGCAGCAGCCAAGGAAGGCCGGTTTGTCCCTGTGTTTTATGAGGATGCCATAAGTCTTGCTGGTTCGTGATAACTCGGTCGAAATTTTCTAACCAGTGCCGGTGGTACTTTTTGAAGGTGGATGGCTCTGCTGTAATGAAACAGAGATTCCCTTCTGGACAGCATGTCGAGTCGGCCGCCGGAAGGCCGTCATAGACAAACCACGCATCACATTCACTGACTGGTCGGTTGACGAAGAACTCCAAGCCTTGCCACTGGCAACGCCCGGCGGGCGTTTGCTGAGCGACAGGCCAGTCGGGAAAACTCGTGCTGAGTTTGATTCGTGGCGTAGCGTTCATCACAGCAACGCTCCGCTCACTGTCGTTCCCAGAGGCCTGAGCCAATGCAAAGATCCAAGGCTGGAGTTGTTTCTCTTTTGAGATAGGCCGGGGGGTGTGCAGCTACCAGCTTAAAGCCAAGACGTGAGCAAATAGCGTCCAGATCACGGCCTTTCATGTGGGGTTCATGCCACTCCACCAGGAGATAACGGGCTGTTTTTAGCCATTCAGGCCAGTTCTCAAATAAAAGCTTCTCTGCCCCTTCAATGTCAGCTTTAATGAGATCTGGTGGCCCTCCGAGGCGCTCATTCAGTGCTGCAAGATTAACGACGGGCACCTGCCGACTCTTCTCTTTGCTCTTCAGTTCGAAAACCGAAGATTTGTAGGTCGATTTGGATTCAAAGAAATCTAACGTGCCGTTCTTGCCGCCGACTAACCCCTCGATGATCTCAAAGCGCTCATCCAATGCACTTCTTTGCAGGGATTGACGAGCCGAGATCAATGCCATTCGATTCGCATCCACTAGGCATGCCCGACGCTCCCCCAACCAGTTTCTCTCTCTCGCCCAATCTTCCATATACAGGGAAAACAAGCCACAATTGCAGCCTAGATCGACCCAGCGGTTGATTTCGGGCAGGTGATTTAAAAAAGGAGCATAGCTTTGCTCCATGAAAATTTCCTGGAGGATGGGGAAATCAGCTCTGTTGCGCAGGCACAAGCGAAGGCCGGAAGCGAGTTTCAAACTGAATTGTGTCCATGGAAATATTTTCCAGGCGATGGAGGTTTTCAAACGGGCAAGCGACATGTTGTGAGGAGAAGTGGGGTTGGAGTTAACATTGTGGTAGCCATATTGGGTCAAGTCGAGTGAGAGAATAGTTCAAGTAATCTTTTACAGACAAAATCGACTTCTGCGCGGGTGATCGTTAACGAAGATGGTAAATTGATCCCATAATCATTGAGCATGTAGCTGACTGGATTCTTGGACCGGCAGTGTTCCACTCCAGGGAAACTCCGGTAGGCTTGTAATGAACTGAGTGGGCTGAAAAAAGGACGTGAATCAATCCCATGGCTTGCTAAATAATCTCGAACAACACGCTTATCGATCCCGTAGGATTTGTCCCAGACGATTGAGGCCATCCAAAACGATGCTTGCACGTCTGTGCCAGGATCATTGATGTGGATGTCGGGAACGTCCGATAGATGCTCTGCGTACCATCTGAAAATTTCGCGTTTGCGCGTCATCAACTCATCAATCCGCTCGATCTGCGCCAATCCGAGCGCAGCCTGCATCGAACTCATCTTGTATTTAAAGGCTACCTCACTATTTTGAAAGCTGAAATCCCCGGGTACACGGCCGTGGTCGCGCAGAAAATTCGCACGGTCAAAAAGGGCTGATTCATTGGTGACCAGCATGCCGCCCTCACCCGTGGTCAGCGTCTTCGAGCCATGAAAACTGAAAATGCCGATCTCACCCAGGCTGCCCGCAGGGTGTCCTTTATATGTCGCTCCTGCGGCCTCAGCGGCATCTTCAATGACGTGGATACCATGCCGCTGTGCGATGGGCAGAATTCGGTCGTAGTCAGCCATATTGCCGTACAGGTCAACGGTGATGACTGCTTTGGTGCGTGGGGTGATGGCTGCCTCGAAACTGGCCGGATCAAGGCACCAAGTCACGGCATCGACGTCTGCGAACACAGGGCTTGCTCCGACATAACTGATGGGCGCGGCGGTGGCGATCCAAGTCACATCCGGCACGATGACCTCGTCACCAGGTCCGATTCCAAGTGCAGCTAGGGCGAGGTGGATGCCTGACGTGCAAGAAGGCAGCGCCATGGCATGGGCGACACCTACATGATCTCGAAACGCTTGTTCAAAGCGTTCGTGGTACTTCCCTGCTTCAGAATACCAGGCCGTTTGAACAGCATCTGTGACGTAGTCGATCTCACGCTGGGTGATCCAAGGGCCGGCGACAGGAATGTGCTTATTCATGCAACTCAGTGGGTGCGCCTGAGGAATCCTTCGCGGGCGACGGTGATAAGGAGCTGATAATCCATGCGCTTGTCGATCTCGAACTCGGTGTGTGTTTCGAGATACTCGTAGAGTGCGGTGCGTGGATTGTTGCCCTTGTCCCAAGGACGGTCCGTGAAGTAGCCAGCGGGAACGTCTTCAATGACAGTGTCGAAGACGACGCAGTAGCATCCTGGAGTGACTAAAGAGGCATATCCTTGAAGTTCTCCGAGTACATGCTCGTGCGTATGGTTGGAGTCGAGACAGACCATGATGCGCTGGTAGCCTTCGGCGCGCTTTTTGACTTCTGCGACGATACCGGGGGCAACGCTGGAGCCTTGGATCATCTCGATGCGGTGCGCCATTGGGTGAGCTTCGATGGCGGCACGGTTGTGCGCGCGGATGTCGATGTCGATGCCTATTACTTTGCGATGCACTTGTCTGGGGTCAAGCACAGTGCCGTTGGTCACGGCATCACAGTAGTCGAGCATAGCGAGCAAGGTGGCGCTAAGGATTAAAGAGCCGCCGTGCGCAATTCCGGTTTCGATGATAAGATCGGGCCGGGTTTCCCATACAAGTTGTTGCATGGCCATGGTGTCCTGAGGATACTGAATGACAGGGCGGCCGAGCCAGGAGAAATTGTAGCTATAGTTATACTTGCTGCCGCTGTGCATCATCCAATCAAAGCTCATTCGCGCCAAGTCGGCATCTTGGCCTGCGCGCCGGATGTTGTCTTCGACGAAGTCTTTGAACTGGGTTTCAGGTGTGGTGGTTGTGGTCATGAGTGAGAGTTGACGGTAGTGATTGTGTCGATACGTCCGCCGATTTGCGTGCCGAGGAAAAGGTTTTCCCAGAGACGTGGTTCATTGTAGCCCGCAGCACGCATGGCGTCCGCAGTTTCTTCGATGTCATAGGCGACGCGATGCAAGGTGATGCCGTGCTCATCAAGTACTGCAAAGGCCGCACGCGGGTCGCCGTCGCGCGGTTGGCCGACGGCTCCGGGGTTGCAGAAGGTCTTCATGTGAAACACGGCGAGGTGTTGAACGTGGGTGTGACCGGCGAAATAGTAGCGGTGCCCATCGGGTAGATCGTTCTCGGTGATCTTATAAAGGTATTCGTCCACAGGGTTTCTCCAACTGCCATGTACGCAGCTAAGTCCACATTCTGTGTGGCGCGGCTTGAAAGTCTTCAAGATTTCCAAACGCGCGCCGTAAATCTCTTTGCGCTGATGAATAATGAGGTTGGCGACGGTTTTTGAGTGATCACAAGCCGTTCCTTTAACTAGATAGACATCGTGATTGCCCAGCATCTGTATCGCCTCGCGTTCGACCAGTGCATCAAGGCACTGCGCGGGCTGTGCGTAGTAGCCGGTGACGTCGCCGAGCGAGATGATGCGGTCGCAGCCAAGACGTTCGATTTCCGCAAGCACTTTGCGCAGCGCGGGCCAGTTGCCGTGGGCGTCAGAGAGGATCGCGGTTTTCACGTGAAGTCAAAGTATTCGGTAACGTAACGCTGGCTGCGACCATGTCGCACTTTTGTCGGGTTCGGGCGCGCTTTGTCGTGTAGATAGAACTCGATACACAGCAGGGCTTCGTTGAAGCCAAAACCTGCGCGGATGGCGGTGGAGGCCGAGATACGAGGATTGATTTCAAGCAGGAGCCATTGCGCTCCGTCTTTGCGAAACTGGTAGTTCGTCGGCCCGATCGGCTTGAAGATGCGCGTCAGCGCATCGCAGAATGAGGTGAGTACAGTGTCAGCCTCGACGACTTCAGCTTGCCAAGTGCCGCCGTTCCATAGTCGGCGTTTGAACACAAAGAGATCAGACGAACTGCCATCGCCGTAGCCGAAGAGTCCCACGGTGTATTCTTCTTCGTCGCTGCCGACAACCTTTTGCACCATGAAGTCGGCGTTGAAGTGGTTCCCGTGCTGTTGCCAATCGTCTTCGCTGCGGAAAATGCGCTGACCACGCGAACCCGAGCCACGCCTGGCTTTTGCAATGAAGGGTGGGGTGCCGAGCCTAGCCTGCATCTCGGCCCAGTTGCTGACGGCGACGCTGGGGATGGCGGGCAATCCGTGTTGGAGCAGGCGCTCGTGCAGGAGCCATTTGTCGCGGCCAGCAGCGATAGTTTCGTCGTTGTTGAGCGCGATTTGCAGAGGCCAGCCGGCCATTTGTTGCCGATGATCGTGGAAAAAGAACACGTCTTCTTCAATGCCTGGTAGGATGAGTTTGACGTGTTCGCGCTCAATGACTTCGCGCAGCCAAGGCAGGTAAGCTGGATCCGTCTCAACGCACGGCTTTTGGTAGCAGACGTCGCAGAGGCTGGCACCATAGGCATTGGTGATCCGGTCAAGGCCGATGAGCCGGTACTCAGTACCTGCGAGCCGTAGAGATCGCAAGATGCCTTGGCCGATTAACGCGCCTATGGCAG
This sequence comes from Prosthecobacter sp., assembly GCA_041688535.1. GTDB lineage: Bacteria > Verrucomicrobiota > Verrucomicrobiia > Verrucomicrobiales > Verrucomicrobiaceae > Prosthecobacter. Next base: position 1,753 of record JBDNIB010001018.1, on the reverse strand, counting down.
TGACCATGACGGCTGGACGGGACTGCATCATGTTTGGAGTGAGGTTTCAACTTTTCGGCTATATTCTGACAATCAGGATGCTGCTCCCGGTTTGGCCACTGCTTCAATGAGCAGACCAACGCACAGGTCGGGAAAATCAACCCCAACGCGGCACATGGCGGCGAGGTTTTCCTCAAAATCCGGCAGAGTCTGTAAAACCGCCAAAGGCAGCGGCTTGAGATAGATTCCCTCGTCCCAGGGAACCTCGAAACCTTTCGAGACCATCAATTGTTTGAATGTGGCTAGGCAGAACTGCCGCTGATGCCCCTGCTGTTTGTCATTCTCGTTCAGTTCATAAATGTCTTTGATCTTGCCGAGTTCCACGCCAAACCGCCGGTTCAAGGACTTGGCATTGGGCACGGCCGCAAAAAGCCTTCCGCCTGGGCGCAACAACTGGGCAAACTTCTCCACGATGAAGCCTGGGTCATCAACATGCTCCAGGACAAAACCCATAACGATAACATCAAACCGAGCTTCGGTTTCATAAGTCTCAAAATAACTCTCCACGATTTGCAATGTCGGCAGATCGTGGCTGTCACGGAATAGCTTGATGACCTCGCCTGATCCATCAATGATAGTGTGTGCTTTGAAGTGCGGATGAAATTGGCGGGTGGTATGCCCATGACCTAATCCCAGTTCCAGCAGTGTAGATCCGCTGGTATCCCCCAAACGTTGTAGAATCCGGCTGGGGTACCAGTTCAAAATCAGCTCGTTTTCGATAGCAGTGACCGCACCTGGCTTGTAGTGTGAAGTAAATTTATCAAGTGTGTTCATTCGGGATCTCTGTTTGGTTCAGCATTTCGCGCCATGGTCGTGTTTGAGAGACGATTACTCGCCGTCCCTCTTTGCCGAGATTGGCTACCAAGTCAAGAATGCTCACGAATGGAGTAAACGGCGGGTGCATCTGCGGGTATTCGACCTTCCGGTAGTCCATGTAGTCAACGCGAACGCCACTCACCTCGAAGATCGCATGGTCTAGGTAGTTCTTCGCGCCGTGTCCTGTGACGTAGCGGTTTCCACCAAGCAGTCGCACGATTTTCAGTACGCGCTCACTGCTGGCTCCAACAACGCCGAGTTCGGCGCTGCGATGAAATCGAAAGGGACGATCAAAACTAAAGAAGTGATGCGCCACGAGCATCGAACGCATTGCTACATCTCCCAGCAGGTTGCTGGATTCATCGAACACCTCATCGACCAATGTTAGCATCTCGCTGACAAATGGGGCCTTCGCATAAGCTTGTGCCAGCGTGGCACGATGCTTCCGCCGCCAGTTCTGACGCTCATTGAGCGCAATCTCATTGATTGTCTGGCCCTGCCGTACAGTTTGCAATGGCAGTGTCAGCCAACTGCTGCCAGCCGCCGTTTTGACCTGCACCCGATTCGTGAAGCTGCCCTTTGAAAAAGCCACGTCGGCATAGTCCACATAGTCATCCGCCAAGCACAGTTGCTCGAACATGCCTACCCATGGAAAATACATGGGTTGGCTGATGACAACAGTTTTATCACTCATGCGCAGGAGAAGGAAGCGAATAGGCAGCACATGCTCACGGATAGAAGAAATGAAAATTATGACAGGTCAGGCTTGGGACTCCAGCCATGGCTGACATGGCGATGCGCGGATTGAGCCCGACATAAATGGTGGTGGCTTCACGCGGAACGTCTCCTGGGGCATGGATCGGAAGTTCACAAAGACGCTGGTTTTGCCGATGCGGAT
>JBDNIB010001017.1:0-5894 GCA_041688535.1 Prosthecobacter sp. | reverse complement strand
CGCCAGCGGCCTGCCGACCGGCGTCATGACTTCCCTGCTGTAATCAATGCCCAGCAGATCCTGCACGGTGGCGTGCAGGTCTTCGACGAGCACGGGTTTGTCCGGGTCTTTTTTCACGCCTTCGGGATCAGTGGCACCGATGACACGGCCGCCCGCGAAACCGCCACCCGCAACGAGCATGCTGAAGCCGGTGGGCCAGTGATCACGGCCGCCGACGTTGTTGATCTTGGGCGTGCGCCCAAACTCACCGCCGCAGAGCACGAGGGTGCTGTCCAGTAGGCCGAGTTTTTTCAAATCGCGGATCAGCGAGGCGTAGGCGGCGTCGAGAATTTTCACCTGTGTGGCCTGGCCCTCAAAATTGTTCGCGTGCGTGTCCCAGCCATTCAAGGTGACCTCAACGCAACGCACGCCGGTTTGAATCAAGCGCACCGCCGCGAGACAACCGCGCCCGAAGGCAGTGTCGCCATACGCATCGCGTTCCGCCGCCGTGGCCTTGCTGACATCGAAGGCGGTGAGCTGCTCGGAGGTCATCATCTGGCGGGCTTTTTGCATCGAGACTAAATGCAAAGTCTTGTTGGGATCAAGATCGGGAGCACGACCACGCGCGAAGGCTTGCTCGACCACGCTGAGACTTTCCAGGCGGCTGTCCATGCGCTTGTCATCCACCCGCGCTTTCACATCCGGGATGCTGCCCTTCGGGTCATAGACCTGAAACGCGTCGAACTGCGGGCCAAAGAAGCCGCCGCGCCCCGGCCACTGGTTCGGCAGGATCGAGACGTGCGTGGGAATCTCGATTTTCGCATTCGGCAGCTCGTGGCAGGCGATGGCACCGATGCTCGGATGAATCAACGTCGGATCAGGCCGGTAGCCGGTCTTGATGTTGTAAAACGCCCGCTCGTGATCGCCTTCCTTGCTCACCATCGAACGAATGAGCGACACGTCCTGCATCACGCTGGCGGTTTGCTCCAGACCAGCGGCAAATTCGACGCCCTTGAGCGCCGTCGGGATCGTTTTGACCCCGCCGCCGATCTGCGTGGTCGGATGCGGATCAAAGGTGTCGAGCTGGCTTGCAGCCCCGCCGAGCCAGAGCAGAATAACCGAACGCGCGGGCTTGCCCTTTGGTGCTGTGGCAGCCTCCACGGCCAAAATATCTGCCAACGGCGTGAGCCAGGAAACACCGGCTGCTCCCGCGCCAAGCAGCAGCGTGCGGCGGTTGATATGGTCGGGGCTGTGACAGGGAGAGGTGTTCATGGCATTCGTCATTCTACATTCGGATTTCGGCATTCACGCGCAGCGGGCTAGTGATTCCAGGAAAACTCGGTGGCATTCATGAGGGTCCAGTAGAGGTCGGACATCGCGTTGTTGCGTGAGCGTTTTGCGGCCGCGAGCTGGCCTTCGAAGTGCTCCGCCTCCGCCTCGGTCGGCTTGCGCGTGAAAATGGAGAGGTAAGCGGCCTCCACAGCGGCGGCGTTGCTCGGCGCGAGGATGCCGATGCGGGTGCTAGCGTTGATGAGCGGGTTGTTGTCGATGTTGTTGCTGATCATGTTGCCATTCATCAGCAGCAGGCGCTGTGGAATGGTGCCCGCGCCATCATCAAAGGTGTCCTCGCCGGAGTCGCCGTAGCGCTTCACGAAGCTGTTCACATCCGCGTCACGTTTGAGGCGGAAGATCACATGCGTCTCTGCATCAATCGTGCTCAAGGATGACGCCTGGATCACGCTGCCCGCCATCTGCTCCGGTCGCAGCCGTGTGACTGGAAACACCGCCCAGGCACTTTCTGCCGCCTGCGTGGCCGGATGCGCCGGGTCAGCCGACTGGCTAGACTGCTGAAACACCTGCGTGGCCGCAATGATCCGCACCAGCCGTTGCAAATCACAGCCATGCGCGATGAAATCATCCGCCAGCAGCTCCAGGCCGGCAGGAAACGGCCCATCAAGCGGAATTTCGTCCACCGGTGCCACCAGCGGGCGGTTGAACAGCATCGCCCACATGCGGTTCACGATGGCGCGTGCGAATGCCTTGTTCTCCTTCGCTGTAACCCAGGCGGCGAGGCGTTCACGCGGTGAGCCTTTGGATGGCAGCAGTTCCGGTTTCCACGGCACCTTCGCCGGCACGACCTCCTTCTCCATCTTGCCGAGATAGCGATAGTCGTACTTCTGCTTCGGGTCATCGCGCAGCCCGTTGATGTTGAAATTCATCTGGCCGAAGTACGCGGCGAGTTGATGGAAATCCGTCTGCTTCCACGGGCTGTCCAGCTTGCCGTCATGGCACTCCACGCAGTCAATCCGCACGCCGAGGAAGGCGCGACTGACCTTCGTCGCCAGCTTCTTCTCATCCGGGCCGCCCTTCTGCTGATTCGTCACCGAGATAAAGTTCACCGCCGGATTCGTGGTCCACACGCCTTCACAGTCGATCAATTCACGCACGATCTGGTCATACGGCCGATTTTTTTGCAGCGCCTCGCTCATCCAATCCACCAACCGACGACGGCGGTAAATCAGAAACGGCCCGTTCTCGATGCCCACATACAGGCGCACAAAACGCTCCGCCAGATAGTCACTGCTGCGGCGGTCATTGAACAACTGCGTGAGCCACCACTGCACCGCATCCACACCTGGCACCGTCTCCAACGTGCGAATCTCCTGCAACGATGGAATCGTGCCCGTCAGCGCCAGCGAGAGCCGCCGCACCAGCGTGAGATCATCCGCGTGCGGTGCTGGCTGCATACCGTGCTGCGTCCAGCCCTTGGTAAAATCATCGTTCACCGCCTGCGCCACGCGTTGCATCTCCACCATGTCGTCTGCACGAATACCGATGTCCTTTTTGGCCGCAGTAACCGGCGGCACAAACCATTCCCCCACGCTCCAAACTGCCGTCACCGCCAGCGCTCCCACCATCACGGCATTGCGCAGCCAGGCGAGCCAGTTTGACGAAGGTGGTGCGGATTCACTCATGATGGCGGCTTTGAACCACTCATTAACACGTCGGACATGAGCCGGTTTCACCAAGAATTCCTGCAACAATCCCCAGGCAGGCCGCTTTCATTGCGCTCCGATGTCCGAATCTCCCGCCCTGCCTGCGACTGTCGCTCCTCCGCCAGCAGCACAATCATGGGTGAAAAAAGTCTGGACCCGCAGGCTGTCCCCCGCGCTCGACTGGCTGTTCGGCTTCGCGGCGCTGATCACCCTCGTGGCCGCATGCTCCGTCATTCCCCTGCTGAATTTCCTCAGCCTCGGCTACCTGCTGCATGTCAGCGGCACCGTGGCGCGCAGTGGCCGTTTTCGTGACGCCTTCATCGGCGTTCACAAAGCCGCCGTCTTCGGCAACATCGCCGCCGGTGTCTGGCTAGCGGTGTGGCCCGCGCGCATCATCTCCGATTATTGGAAGGACGCGGAGCTGATCTCACCCGGCAGTCCGAATGCCAAAGCCTGGTACATCGGCCTGCTCATCGTCACCGCGATCACGCTGCTGCACATCACCTGGGCCTGCGTGCGTGGCGGCAAGCTCTGGCACTTTATTTGGCCGCAACCGCTACGTCTGCTGCGCTGGCTGCGTGCTCCCGACAAAATCGGCGGCATTCAAAATGTCATCACCAGCTATGTCATCAGCTTGCGGCTGCCGTTTTATTTCTGGCTCGGTCTGCGCGGCTTTGTCGGCGCTTTGGCATGGTTGATCGTGCCGGTGGGCATCTTGATGGCCGCCTCACAGTTGCCCGTCGGTGGTGCCGTAGTCGTTTCGTTCTTTGGCGGCTTGCTGCTGCTGCTCGTCGCCATTCATCTGCCGTTCATGCAGGCCAATTTTGCTCACAGCGGCCGGTTTGGCGCGCTGTTCGAGCTGCGCGAGGTTCGCCGCCAGTTCACGCGGGCACCACTCGCCTTCTGGCTCGCGCTGCTCGTCACGCTGCTCCTCGCGATCCCGCTGTACCTGCTCAAAATCGAGCTCACGCCGCGTGAACTCGCCTGGCTGCCGAGCCTGTTCTTTGTGGCCTTCATCTTTCCCGCCCGCATCCTCACCGGCTGGGCCTTGAGCCGCGCCCTGCGCCGCGAGCAGCCGTGTCATTGGTTTGTCCGCTGGCTCGCCCGCTTCGGCATCCTGCCCATGGCGCTGGCCTATGTGCTGGCGAATTACTTCGTCCCCTTCCTCGCCTCCAACGGCGTCCTCAGCCTGCTGGAGCAGCACGCCTTCCTCGTCCCAGCGCCCTTGATGTCGCTGTGAAAAGCGAGTCGGCCACGAGTTCGGGCTTGTTCGCCATTCGTCCTTCGCCATTCGTCATTCCCACATGGCTTGGCTCTCCGAACACACACTCCTTCCCGCCGACGGCTTCATCCTACTGCTCGCCCTTCTCGGCGCTGTGTGCATCGGCCTGTCCAAGGCCGGACTCGCCGGCACCTCGACGCTGAACGTCGTCCTAATGGCAAAAATCTTCGGTGCGAAGCCCTCTGTCGGCATCGTGCTACCGCTGCTCATCGTCGCCGACTTCATGGGCTACTGGATCAATCGCAAGGGCGGCAGTTGGAAGGCCATGTTTCCCATGGTGCCGCCCGCCATCGCCGGAGTCGTCATTGGCTGGCTGCTGCTCGATCATTTCGACAACGGCCTCGCCCGCGTCGTCATCGGCTGGATCATCATCGGCCTGCTGCTCTTCAATCTCCTGCTCAATGCAAAGCGGCAGGACTTCATCGCCCTCACCGAGCACCACAGCTTCTCCTGGGGGATGGGATTTCTCGCTGGTGTCGTCACCATGCTCGCGAATGCCGCCGGTCCCGTGATGACCGTCTATCTCCTCTCCCAGCATCTGCCCAAAAAAGACCACCTCGGCGTCTTCTGCCGCTTCTTCCTCTTCATCAACCTCTTCAAAGTCCCCTTCAGCGCCGACCTCGGCATCATCAATCCGCAGTCGCTCCTCACCAATCTCGTCCTCCTCCCCGGCGTCATCTGCGGCATCCTCCTCGGCTGGCAGATTCTGAAACGCATCCCGCAGAAGCCCTTCGAACTCGTCCTCTTCTGGATGACCGCCTTCGCCGCCGTGTGGCTGATCTGGGGGTGATCCCGACAGCTTCCGCCTTGGCAAGTTGATTCAAATCGTTCACGTTAGACTGTCATGACCGTCGCCCTACCACCTGCCCTTGCTCAGTTTGTGAATCACCTACTCGCCACCGGCAGATATGCCGATGAGGGCGAAATCATGCGTGAAGCATTGCGTGCGCTGGAGCGTCGGGAGTTCGATGAATCTCCCGCTTTGGAAGCCGCCTTACTCGAAGGAGTACGCTCGCCGCACCGGCCTTATGATGCCACTGTTCTCGACTCCATCCGTGCCGCCGCCCGCGCATGAATCTCCCGATTGTCATCTCTGATCGGGCGGCGCGGGACATGGCCCTGCAATATCAATGGTATCTTGAACATGCCGGAGGCGACATCGCCGAGCGCTACCTGCAAGCCGTGGATGAGGCGATTCATGAACTTGCGTTGCAGCCCGACCTCGGTGTGCTCCGCCACTTCCAGTCGGCTGAACTTCAGAACATCCGCAGCTCCCAGGCCGGGGGGTCTTTTGACAAGCATCTGATCTTCTACCGCGCCACTGACACGCTGAGCATCGAACGTGTCATGCACGGTGCCCGCGATCTACCGCGTCGCTTGACCGAAGAACCGGGGACTGAATAAAGCCCGCTGTCCTCACCCGCCTATGAAACCCCTGTTTGCCCTTCTCACTTCTCACCTCTTACTTTTCACGGCCTTAGCCCCTGCTGCCGACTTCCCCGCGCCCTACAACAGCGAGCCGGGCAATCCCTCGCCCATGTCGCCGCAGGATGCGCTGAAAGCGCTCAAGCTACCTGATGGCTTCAAAGCCACACTCTTTGCCGCCGAACCCGATGTGCAAAATCCTATCGGCATGG
>JBDNIB010001016.1:0-2949 GCA_041688535.1 Prosthecobacter sp. | reverse complement strand
CGAGGAGATTTTGTTTGGAACCTCGATCTCAAAAGCCCGGATGATCCAAGGTGGATCATGGACGTAGGTGGCGACCGGTTCTTGGTCTGTTGCACAAAATCCGTTAGCTGGCTCAACGCCAAGGGAGAGTATCAACCTGTGGTTGAAGGGCTCGGATCAGCCATTTGGGTGGCGTACCATCCGACGAAACCCTGGGTCGTGTTTGATGGTGCTGATTCGTCTGTGGTTATTTTTGACCCGAAATCCGGTAAAGTCTGCGGTCGCTTCGACACGGATGATGGTGGAGGCAAGTATCCCTCACGTTTCAAAAAGTAGAGGCAAGCCAAGTGTCCAAGCCAAGTGTCTGTCCCGCTATGGGGAAATCGGGGGAATGAGAATGCAACATCGCGGAGAACCGAAGCAACCAGGTTGGGCATTGGCGGGGTGAGTGTGCGAGCCAAGTGTCGAGCCCACGAGCCAAGTGTCTGTCCCTCTATTGGGAAATCAGAATTCAAAATCGCGGAGAACCGCAGCAACCAGGTTGGGCATTGGCGGCGTGAGCGTGCGACCTGACAGCGTCCGCAGCGGGCGGCTTATCGCGAGAGCATCGCCCGCAACTGCAAGGCTGCGCCGAAGCCGGGATTGATGCGCAGGGCCTGACCCAGCGCGGCGATGGTTGCCTTGTTATCGGAGGGACCGGGTTGGGCGATCTCAGTCCAGCCAGTTCTCCACACGCAGGCCGGGGATGTCTTGGAAGTCGGCGTCATGGGCGAGGCAGATGGCGGCAATTTTGAGGTCCATGGTGCCGGTGCGCAGGCGGTGCGGGCTGAGCGCCGCCATTTTCGCCACGGCCTCCTGATCAAAGGGCAGGATGTCCCAGTCCCGCAGCGCCTCGTAGCTGCGCTGAAAGCGCTGGTAGTGCAGCACCAGCTGTGAGGGGGCGGTCTTGCGGTTCAGCAGGGCGAGCCAGCCCTTGGTGATTTCCTGCACGGTGATGATGGTGGTGAACACCTCGTAGCCTGCCGCATGCCGCCGCTCCTCGAAGCGGAGTGGCAGATGCGCATCACGCTCCAGTGCGGAGAGGTGATTGGTGTCAACGACTGCCAGCATGAGCCGAGGTGCTGCTGTTCTGACGTTTGCGCCACTCGGCTCCCAGCCGCAGAGCTTCATCATAGACGGCATCTCCTGCGGCCCAGCCGCCGTGTTTCAGCCAGGGCGGCACTCGCTTCTGCGGAGGGGCGGGCTGCGCCGGAAGCTCACCCAGGCGGCGTTCTAAATTTTTTGGCATGGCACGATTATGCACGGCTCCCTATGGGTGCGCAAGCCTGGTGCTGGCGTTGCAACTCGGCAAATGAGGTTTCCCAATCAAAGCCTTTGGCCTGATCCTGTTCGGCCTGTTGCAAGGCACGTTCGGCGATGGCGCGGGCCTCTGTACTATGCCGCTGCGCCGCACCTCCTCCAACTGCGCTTCATGCCGCAAGTACAATGCGACGCGGGTGCCTAGTCCTGGGATGCCGGAGACACTGGCTTGCACATCGGCGGGGATGTCGAAGGTCATGGTCATGGTGTGGAGGAATAGGGTTAAATGCCGCAGGGCGCAATCATGGAGGCTTCACTGCGTGTGCAGTTTCGCTTTGGAGCCGCCGCCTTTCCAGAGGTTGTATTTGGGATCGGCGTAGTGGTTGAAGAAGGCATTGAGGCGTTTGGCGAGGTCGGCTTTGATTTCCTCGGTGCCGGGCTGGCCGAAGAGGTTGAAGCGCTCGTTGGGGTCAGTTGCCATGTCGTAGAGTTCGTAGGGGCCAGCCGGGAAGCGGGCGACGTATTTCCAGCGCTGGGCGCGGATGGCGCGGGTGGTTTCCATTTCGTAGAAGACGGTGTTGTCCCAGTTGGCGAGCTGTTGGCCGGAGAGGGCAGGGGAGAAGTCGCGGCCGGGGGATTTGGGGGCTTGCGGCATTTTGTCGCCGAGACTGAGGTGGCTGAGGACGCTGGGGAGGAAGTCGTAGTTGCTGACGAGGGCGTCGCAGGTCTGCGCGGCGGGGATTTTCCCAGGCTGGCGGAAGATGAGGGGAATCTGCATCATGAGCTCATGCGCGCCGGTGGGACGGAAGTGGTCGCCCATGCCCCACATGCCGTTTTGGCCGCCCATCCAGCCCTGGTCGGCGGCGTAGATGACGAGGGTGTTGTCGTCGAGGCCATTGGCTTTGAGCGCGGCCATTATTTCACCCACGCCGTCATCAATGCCGCTGACTTCGCAGGCCATGCGGCGGCGGGCTGCGGGGGTGTTGTGGAACTGCTTGTTGGCATGCTGCCAGGGGTGCATGGCATCGCGCGGGAAGGATGGCAGCTCTTTGTCGGCGTAGTAGGCGGCGTGGCGGTTTTTGGCCGCGTTGAGCATGAGATTGCCGAGCGAGTAGGGGCCGTTGTAGGCGAGGTAGAGGAAGAAGGGGCGCTGCTTGTTGGCGTGGATGAACTCGATGCCTTTGCGGGTCCACAGGTCGGTGGTGTAGCCGGCTTCGGTGCGGAGCTGGCCGTCCTCGATGATCTGCTGGTCGTAGAATTCGCGGGTGCTGCCGTCGGGCTTGGTGGTCCAAGTGGTGAAGCCTTCGCTGGGGGTCATGTTGGCACCGAGATGCCATTTGCCGCTGAGGCCGCAGGTGTAGGCGGCGTCGCGCAGGACTTCGCCCATGGAGGTGAATTCCTGGAGGGTGTTGTAGGCCGCCGGTCCCATCATGAACTTGGGATCGAGGAAGGAATGGACGCCGTGCTGGGAGGGGATGAGGCCGGTGAGGAAGGTGGCACGGGTGGGGGAGCAGACGGGATTGCTGCTGAGGGCGCGGGTGAAGCGGATGCCCTCGGCGGCCATTTTGTCGAGGTGCGGGGTGCGGATGTCGGGGTTGCCGTAGCAACCGAGGGTCCAGGCACCTTGGTTGTCGGTGAGGATGAAGACGACGTTCGGCGGGCGCTGGGCGG